>JAADHX010000382.1 GCA_013151655.1 Actinomycetota bacterium | reverse complement strand
GCACCATCGTCGAGCGGGTACAGGTAGCTGTAGGTGCGCAACCGATCGTGGAAACGTCCGCCCAGAAGATCGCACACGGGCACCTCGTGGTGTTTTCCCACGATGTCCCACATGGCCATCTCAATACCACTGAACACCGCCATCGTCGACACGTCTGGACGCTGAGTGAAGCCAGCCGAGTACACCCGGCGGAACATCGTCTCGACGTGGTGAGGGTCAGATCCGGCAACGAACCGGTCGAACGTGTCGACCACCATCTGAGCCGCGACATCGGCCGCGAACGGGATGCCGTAACACTCGCCGACACCGGTGATGCCGTTGTCGGTGGTCACCTCGACAAACAGCCAGAACGCACCGCCTTTGCCCGTCGGCGGAACTGTCACATAGGTCTTGATGCTCTCGGCGCGCATGGTTCGAATCTATTGGGCCGACCCGGTCACGGGCTCGAAGTTGGGGTCGCGCCTATCCAAGAAGCTCTGAACCCCCTCTTTGAAGTCGTCTCGTCGCAACGATTCGAACATGAGGGCATTCGACTCGGCCAACCCGTCGTCGCGCCCTAGATCGAGTTGCCCCCACACCTGGCGCTTCATTTGAGCCATCGACCAAGGCGAGCTGTAGCGTCCCAGATCAGTGGCATAGGACATGACGGCATCGAGCATTTCGTCGGCTGGGAACACTCTGCTCACCAGACCTAACTCCTTGGCTTCTTCGGCCAGAAACACTCGCCCAGACATCAAGATGTCGAGTGCATTCGATGGTCCGATCACACGGGGCAGTACGTATCCGACGCCGTGTTCGGCGATCAGGCCGCGCCGCGCGAACGCAGTAGTGAACTTGGCACCCTCGGCCGCGAACCGAATATCGCACATCATGGCGTGAACGAAACCAAGCCCCGCACACGCACCGTTGATGGCGGCGATGACGGGTTTCGGAATGGTCAAGGCATGGTCGTGGCGTTCTTCGGCGCGCGGTGTCGGCCCGTCTTGGCCATCGGCGCCAACGATTCCGCCCTTGGCGCCGATCCCCTGAAGCATGTCCATATCGGCGCCAGCACAAAATCCTCGGCCAGCTCCAGTGACAACTATCGACCGAACCTCGGCCGAGGCACTGGCCCGGTCGAGTGCGTCGAAGTACTGAGCGCCAAGTTCTCCGGTCCAGGCGTTAAGGCGCTCGGGCCGGTTCAGCGTTATCAGCGCAACTCCGTCGGCTTCTTCGTACAAGACCTCTTTGGGCAAGACTTCTTCAGACATTGGCTCTCCCCTACGTCGGCCCTCGACACGGGGCGCATTGAAGAACATACCGCTACCGCTATGGGCGCCACCAAGTCGATCGTGACTAGTCGACGGGAACTGGCCCAATGTCGCCTAGCGTTCCGGCCGCGCTTTGGCCAACGGTGTTTACCGTCATGATCTCGACGCCATCTTCGGTGACGGTAACCGTGTGTTCGAACTGGGCCGAGGGCATCGAGTCGTCGGCGTGTTCGGTCCACCCGTCTGACGCCTGGGTGAACTGTCGCGCACCCGTTAGCAACATAGGTTCGATGGTGAAGGTCATGCCAGGCTCGAAGATGAACTCTGGTGACCGCACCACGTGATGATTGACGTGCGGGTCGGCGTGGAAGGTGCGGCCAATGCCGTGGCCTCCGTACTCGCGCACGACGTCGTAACCGAAGGCCAGAACGTATGGTTCGATCACGTCGCCAATGATCGTCAGGCTCTCACCTGGCTCGACCGCGGCAATGCCACGAAGAGTGGCTTGGCGAGTGGTTTCGATCAACGACTCAATCGGAGCGCTTGTGGTTCCCACAACGAACGTGGCTGAGGTGTCGCCGTGAAAGCCGTCGAGATAGGCCGTTACGTCGATGTTGATGACGTCGCCGTCTTCCAGCGGCCGCGAGTCGGGGATTCCGTGGCAGATGACACCGTTCACCGACGTGCAGATCGACTTGGTGAACCGGTTGTACCCGAGGGTGCTTGGGTAGGCCCCCTGACGTACGTAGGAGTCGTGGGCGATCTCGTCGATGGCATCGGTGCTGACCCCAACCTCGAGCGCTGCTGATGCATCGAGAAGCACTTGCGCGGCGATTGCTCCGACCGTGCGCAAGCGCTCGATATCGCCGCCCGTGACGACCTGCGGGTTCCGACCGGTCCCGACAACACCATTGGCAACGTAATCGGGACGCACGATGTGGTCAGGCACCGACCGTACCGGGCTGACTTCACCGATTTCGACTCGCGGCCGGGCCAGTAGCGACCGGTCGCCGTGGCAGCGCTTGTGTTTGTGACCAGAACCGCACCAGCAAGGAGCGTTGCTCTTCAGTTTACGCATACCCTTGGAGTCTACAGGTAGAAACATTTCGGCAATGGAACCTGGCAGCAGAACGCCTTGGTTCGAATCGAGCGGCTGGCGGACGTGAGCTAGTGTTCGCAAGCTATTGCGTCCGACATCGACAGGGGATCCGATGCTTGAACAGGCCACCTACGAACGAGTCCGAAATCTTCGTGGCATCAAATGGCGCCGATACGGCGACGACGTGATCTCGGCCTGGGTGGCCGATATGGACATACCGCCGGTGAAGGCTGTGGCCGAGGCAATGATTCCGATCCTCCAAGACGGCGACCTTGGTTACAACATCGACCTCGCCGCCCAGCTCTTGCCCGCATACGCGGCTTGGCAGGACCGCCACCACGGCTGGAACCCCGACGTCGAGCGGCTTCGCACGTTCACCGGGTCGCTCCAGGCACTCGAAGCTGCATTGTGGCTCCGAACCGACCCTGGCGACGGCATTGTCGTGTTCTCGCCCATTTACTTTCCGTTCTTGAACGTCATCGAGCAGACCAAACGACGAATCGTCGACGTTCGTCTGGACGACGAGACCTGGCGCCTCGACGCCGATCGATTGGAGTCGGCCATCGATTCCACCACACGGATGATCCTGTTCTGTCAGCCCCATAACCCGATTGGACGAGTGTTCGACGAAGCCGAGGTTTCCGCAGTGGCCGAGATGGCCGAAAAGCACGACCTACTCGTGGTAACCGACGAGATTTGGGGCGATCTGACCCTAACAACGCCGCACCGTCCCCTAGCCACCATGGACGAGCGGTTGAAGGGCCGGCTAATCACACTCGGATCGGCCAGCAAGACGTTCAGCTTGGCCGGACTGCGTTGTGCCGTAGCCCACATCGACGACGAACGCTTAACCGAAAAGCTCGATGCCCTGCCAATGCACTTGCTGGGGTCTTCGTCCACAGTTAGCGCCGCTGGCACATTGGCGGCGTGGACTCACGGCGACGAATGGGTCGCATCGATGCGGGACCACCTGCGGGCCCGTTGCGAACAGCTCCAAACCCGTCTGGCAGCCGACCTTCCCGAGGTCACCATGACCTCGCCAGAGGCCACATACTTTGGCTGGCTCGATTTCCGGCGGACCCACATCGCCGACGATCCGAGCAAACACCTTCTCAACGAAGCCAAGGTGGCTCTCAGCCCAGGAATCACGTTCGGCGCCCAGGGGGCTGGGCACGCCAGAATCAATTTCGCCACCAGCGCCGAGATTATCGACGACATTATTGATCGCATCGTCGAACTCGTTCGGCGTTAAACAAGGAAGGCTTGGCCATGTCGGATCAACCGGTAAGCATTCGTGTCGACGACGCCAACATCGACTGGACCGAGGCTTTGTCACGCCTCAACAAGGTGTTGCGGATTCGCACCACACCAATCGGCATGAAGATGTTCGAAACGGTCGACGAGATGGAGGCCATCGAACGAATCCGTAGGCCTAACGACGTTCACACCGCCGACCAGATCGTGTCGATGGCGTCGCGTCTCAACTGGACCGTCGGCATAACCGGAGACGACCTCGCCGGTGCGCAATGTGCGTCGGTGCTGGGGCTCGGCGGCCAAGACGACGACTGGTATTCGGGCCGGCATATGGCCGGTGTTTGGTTCGAAACGGTAGAGGAGGCTTCCGAGCACCAGCACGCCATGCATGTGGTGCCGGTTGGAAAATACAGCGCCATGGCCACGTCGCCGCTAAGCAGCGGCCGCCTCAGCCCGCCCGACATTTGCATGATCTACGCAACACCGGGTCAGATGATCATCCTCATCAACGGACTTCAGTGGTCTGGATACAAGAAGCTCGAATGGGGCTGCGTCGGTGAGTCGTCTTGTGCCGACTCTTGGGGTCGAGCACTCTCGACGGGCGAACCGAGCGTGTCGATCCCCTGCTACGCCGAACGACGCTACGGCGGCGTTTCCGACGACGAAATGCTAATTGCTCTGAGCCCGCAGCACCTCCTCCAGTCGATCGGCGGCATGGAAGCGCTTTCGCGCAACGGACTGCGTTATCCGATACCCCCTTACGGTATCCAAACCGATGCTAGAGCCGGTCTCGGCGTCAGTTACTAACCCACCCCCACGGTGCACAAACCCCACCGAAAGCGGCGGGAGTGTCGAACCACGCGACTAGCGCGACGGCGAGAATATTTCCTTGGGATCTGAGGAACCCTCATTCTCGCGCCGGGAGCGCTCCTTGGGTTCAGGGGTGTTGGCGGCGCCGGCATAGTCGTTGATGCCGGTGCGTTTGCGGGTCTCGACCGACGCCGCCTCGAGGCCATCGTCGAGTCGGATTCCGGTTCC
>JAADHX010000248.1 GCA_013151655.1 Actinomycetota bacterium | reverse complement strand
CCATGTGCGGCGTGCCCTCTCGCACTATGGCACCGCAATCGGTGATGAGCCCGTTGACGAGAAAGGTGTGAGCTCCGTAGTAAGCCGCCTCGTGCTGATTCACAATCGGGGTGTCGGCGGGCATGAATACGTAAGCGTCAATTCCAACTCGCGCCGCGTAGGCCGCCATGGCCCCACCAGCGTTCCCAGCAGTGGGGATGGCCAGGCTCGTAACTCCTAACTCGTTCGCCCGGCTGACCGCCATCGCCAGGCCACGGCTCTTGAACGACCCGGTCGGAAGTTGCGACTCGTCCTTCACCCACAGGTCGGTGAGACCCAACGCCGCGCCGAGCCGCTCGCATTTTAGGAGAGGAGTCATGCCCTCCCCGAGCGACGAGATCTTGGTGTCGTCGGCCACCGGCAACAGTTCGCGATAGCGCCACATGGTCGGCTCGCGATCGATCAGATCCTCCTTTTTCATCGCGCCAGCCACTGCGTCGAGGTCGTAACGCACCCAGAGCGGACGATCCTCGTGGAGGGTCTGAAGTCCAAGATGGCTGAGGTGGGTGCCGTCGATGGACGATTCGAGATGTGTTACAAAGCTCACGACCGAACACTATGCCGTTTCGCGACAGCCCCCAGAAGACGGAACCGGCGCAGTTCGCGAGACAAAACCCGTTTGTATGTGAATCATCGGCGTATGTGACCGCTAATTCACATACAAACGACACTGCGACGAGTGCGCAAGAGTTGATATGGTCCGCGGACCTTGAATCTGGAGACCAATCATGAATCTTGAATTGACGGGTAAGTCTGTTGTGGTGACCGGCGCGGGGTCGAATATCGGCCGTGCAATCGCGCTCGGATTCGCCAACGAGGGAGCAAACCTCACTCTCGGCGACATTGATGCAACGCAGACCAATTCGGTCGTCGAGGAGGCCGTCACATCCGGAGCCGCGGCCCAGTTCGTGCAGACCGATGTGACCGACCTTGGCCAGGTAACCACCTTGATGAACGCTGCCAACACGAACTACGGCGGCCTCGACATCCTGGTCAACTGCGTCGGGTGGGACCAATTGATGTACTTTACAGAGACCACACCCGAGTTCTGGAATCGCATCATCCAGATCAACTACGTCGGAGTACTCAACTGCACCAGTGCAGCGCTCGAGTTGATGATCCCAGCGAAAAGCGGATCGATCGTGTCGATCTCGTCTGACGCGAGTCGGCAAGGAGAATCACGTGAAGCGGTCTATGGCGGAACCAAAGCTGCGATCAACAGTTTTATGAAGACCATCGCAAAGGAAAACGGTCGAGCCGGAATTCGCTGCAACGTCGTGTGTCCCGGCGTAACAATTCCGGAGTCTGAGGATGAGGTCGGTGAGCACAGCATGTGGAAAGACAAGGATTCGATGTTCACTCCCGAGCAACTCGAAAGGATCGCTCGAGCGCTACCGCTACGAAAGCTTGGGCGACCCAGTGACGTAGCCAACGCGGTTGTCTTCCTGTCGTCCGATGCAGTCGCCGGACATGTAACGGGCCAAGTGCTGTCAGTCTCAGGTGGCTACAGCATGATCGGCTAATCCCCGTTCAAAACGCCGTACGTATGTGAATTTTCGGAAAATATGACCGGTAATTCACATACAAACGGGAAGAATGGGCGTGAGGAGCCGACCGATGTGACGCTGCTAGAGCATCAGCGTGGTACCGACGCCGTTGGGAATGTAGGCATCGGGGAGCTCGTTTGCTATCTCGTGCAGAGCGCTCCAACCGGTGCAGTGACTTGGCATGACGTACCGCGGGCCAATCTCTTTCAAAGCAGCCACGGTGGCAGGAATGATCTTGTCGAACACACCCCCAGTCAGATGAAAACCGCCTAGGACGGCGTAGATCTCTTGGATGCCAGTGAGCTTCTGCGCGTATCGAATGATGTTGATGATTCCGGAATGGCCACAACCCGTGATGATGATCAAGCCCTTGTCTTTGACATTGATGAGAGCACATTGATCGTCCATGATCAGAGGGTCAGATACCCAATGGTCATCGCGTTTGGAGTAATGAACGGGGAACCCGGTTTCGAAATCTGTGGTCCGGTCGACTTCCCCGGATACGAGGATCATGTCGTCGACCAGCATCGAGGGTCCGACCTCTTCGACGACCTGAATGTTTTCCCGCCCGAAGTCGGCAACGTTCGGCGCCGGCACTTGGATTTCATCACCCGAAGGCAGGACCAACTTGCGCTCCAAGAACGCGTCCGGATGCAGAATCAAGGGCATGTTTTGCGACCCCAAACGGTCGACGACCCCCGTGAGGCCCATGGCGTGGTCAGCATGGCCGTGGCTGAGCACGATGGCCTGAACGTCCTTCAGGTCGATTTCCTGCGCATCGAGGTTGTGGAGAATTCCCTTACGACTTATGCCGGCGTCGAAGAGAACGTGGGCTTCCTTGTCGCCACTCTTGACCCGGATCAGAGCCGAGAACCCATGCTCGCCGATGTTGAAGGTTTTTTCGAACGGTTTCGGGTCCATCGGGCAACGGATGGCGACATCAGTGCTCTCCATCAACAGATCGATGTTGTTGTCGACAATGATCGAGATCGTCGCACTATCGACTGGCGATGGGGCAAGAGTTTCAACCATTGGCACTCTCCTGGTTAGCTAACTGACCGATTCGGAACCCCATCAGATCGACAACAGGTGCTTAGCAACTTCATCTGGTCTGGAAAAGAATGGCGAGTGACTGCAGTCCATCGTGAACACCTTTTCGCAGCCGTTGTCGGTGTACATCTTCTTCTGGATGTGAGGTGCTATCGCTCGATCCTGAAGGCACTCGATGTAAAAGCGAGGCACGCTTCGTCCTCGCTCTTCGGTCGTTGCCAGGGGGGTTTGAAACACGACCATGGCTTGCGGACCGAGGAGCCCCTTGGCCCGTTCGATGTCGGCATCGCTGCAATCAGCGTAGAGCGCCTCTTTGAGTGCGTCGGGCTTGAAGGTCGTGGATATTTGGTCCTCGGAAAATACGAGGTTGGGCAGCACCAAATTGTCGGGGTCGAGTTGCGCCATATCGAACAGACATTGGCCATCAGCAAGCAAGAAGGCGGCGAGATAGACAAGTGCGCTGAATTTTTCCGGCGCGTACTCTGCAGCCTGGGAATTACTGATTCCGGTCATCGAATGGCCGACGGCAATAACGGGTTCTGATGATGAGGCGGCGAAATCGACGGTGGCTCGCGCGTAAAGATCGAGTGTCACGTCGCCAATAGGAGTCTTGTCATCGCCGTGACCTGGGAGGTCTGGCGCCAACACCGTATGGCCTTCGGCCTCCAAGGCGTGCTTCACCTTGTCCCAGCACCAACCACCATGCCATCCACCATGAATCAGCAGAAATGTCGACATCTCTTTGCAACTCCTAAAGTTTCGTCTTATGGGTCAAGTTGAAGCGGCTGCTCGACCCGGTGCAACTGACTGAGCCGAACCTAGGCGATCAAAACCAAGATTGTCAACAAAGTCGTGCACAGTCCGTCGATGAGTTGGATTCACACGCCGAACGCCGCGTTACGGAGGTCGTCAAGTTCTGGCTGAGTACGCCTCCGCGGAACATCTCGTCACGGGCCCTGAAGGCCGTCCCAACCACGCGACAGCCTTGTTAGAAACTCCTGGACAGATTGCAAACAATATTGTATACAGTAGTAGGAGGGGGTTCCGTGAACGACAACAATTCCGCACAAGGCCCAAGTTTTGATGCCTTCGATGGCCCATTGCTGCAAGATCCGTACCCATTCTTTGCACAGTGGATCGACGAGAGCCCCGTCTTCTACGCCGAAGAGATCGGCTATTGGGTAATCACGCGATACGAAGACTGTCGACGCGCACTCAAGGACTACCCCGTCTTTTCAGCATCCAACACGCTCGACCCTTTGTTCCCGCCATGCCCCGCCGCCGGGAAGGCTCTTGCTGACGGAGGGTTCAGATCGATTCCCACGATGACAAACGTCGATCCCCCCGCTCACACGAGAACCCGACGAATTGCTCACCAGGCCTTTACACCTCGCCGCGTTCGCGCCATGGAAGACGTGGTTCGCGGAATAGTCAGACCGTTCCTCGGTGATCGTGTCGCGGGCACGACCTCCGACTTCGTTGCCGACGTGGCTTGGGCCCTGCCTGCACACGTGATCTTTTCGATCCTGGGCCTCTCGCCGAGCGAGGTAGCCGAAGTAAAGGCTGGGTCCTCCACGCGGCTCGCGTTCATGTTCGGGCAGGCCGAGGAAGACGAGCAGGTAGAAACAGCAAAGGGGATGGCCGAGTTCTGGCTGTACTGCGAAGACCTCGCAAATGACCGCAGATCCAACCCGCGTGACGACTTCACCACAGATCTCGTCACGCGCCCCGACGCCGACGGCAACCCTCTTACCCAACAAGAAGTGTCGGCAATCCTATTCGGTCTCCTACTCGCAGGTCACGAGACAACAACAAGCCTGCTGACCAACGGGTTGAGAAGATTGCTCGAGAACCGGGAAAGCTGGGAGGCAATCTGTGCCGATCCTTCGTTGATTCCCAACGCAGTCGAGGAGATCCTGCGGTTTGACTCCTCCGTTGTGCATTGGCGCCGCAAAACGACTCAGCCCGTCGCCGTCTGTGGTGTCGAGATCCCTGCCGATGCCAAC
>JAADHX010000493.1 GCA_013151655.1 Actinomycetota bacterium | reverse complement strand
CCATCCCCGCGATCCGCGAGGCTGGTTATGAAGTTGGCATCGTGGCCGAAGACGCCGAAATGTTACCGAGCTACGACTACCTCCTCGAAGACAACTCGGTCATCGAGATCGGCCGCCTCCGCATCCATACGATCCACAACCCGGGTCACACACCGGGCTCGATGAGTTTCCATGTCGAAGGCACACCGCTGTTGTTCACCGGCGACACCCTGTTCCCGGGTGGTCCCGGCAACACGTTCAACAACGCCAACGATTTCAAGACCATCATCACCAGCATCGAAGATCGCATGTTCTCCAAGTTCGACGCCGGGACAATCGTGCTTCCCGGACACGGCGACGACACCACCATCGGTGCCGAACTGCCCCACCTCCAGGACTGGGTCGACCGGGGCTGGTAGCACGCCGAACGCCTCAATTCGGTAATTTCTCCTACGACCGTAGTGTTAATCGGCAGCTCGAATTACAATCCCCTCTATGGCCAATGTGTCCCCCCTCTTTGAGATCGAAAATCTGCGCGTTAGCGTCGCCGACGATGGCGGCACGCCCATCGAAATCCTCCATGGTCTCGATCTGAAAGTCTCCGCCGGCGAGGTCCATGCAATCATGGGCCCTAACGGATCAGGCAAATCGACCCTGGCATCAACGCTCCTCGGCTCACCAGAATACGAAGTGACCAGCGGCGCAATCCGCCTACACGGCGACACCATCACCGACTGGGACCCAGACGTCAGAGCCAAGGCCGGAATGTTCCTAGCGTTTCAGTATCCCCAGGAGATTCCCGGGGTCAGCGTCATCAACTTCTTAAGGCAAGCGTTGTCGGCCCGTAAGGGGCTCGACTTGTCGGTGCTTGAGCTTCGACTATCGATCATGGAGTGGATGGAACGGCTCAATATGGATCCGTCGTTCGCCGACCGCTACCTCAACGAGGGTTTCTCAGGCGGCGAAAAGAAACGCAACGAAATTCTCCAGATGGCCATCCTCGAACCAGAGTTGGCTGTCCTCGACGAAACCGACTCCGGTCTCGACATCGATGCGCTTCGAGTAGTGGCCAAGGGCGTTCGAGAGGTTCGGTCCGATCGGCCCGAGATGGGTGTTGTGCTCATCACCCATTACCAACGTCTTCTCGATGAGCTAGCACCAGATCACGTTCATATCATGATCAATGGCCGCATCGTCGAATCAGGCGGCATGGAGCTCGCAGCCCGACTCGAAAGCGACGGATACGAGTCGTGGCGCCACCTATGACTGTCGTAGCCGGTCTGGACGTCGCGACCATCAAGGCCGACTTCCCGATTCTCAACCAAGATCGAGCGGGTTCGGACGGCAAACCATCGCGGCTCATCTACCTCGATTCGGCATCTTCGTCACAGAAGCCGCGTCAAGTCATCGACGCGATGTCGAGTTACTACGAGAATTCGAACGCCAACGTAAACCGGGGCGCTTATTCGTTGGCGGTTGAGGCAACAGACCTTCTAGAGGGCGCTCGGCAACGGATTGCCTCTTTCATCGGTGCGCCATCTTCGAACGAGATCATCTTCACCAAGAACGCCACCGAGGCCATGAACCTCGTAGCGCGGTCCTGGGGGGGCACGAACCTTGGCCCAGACGACGCGGTTCTGATCACCGAGATGGAGCACCACGCGAACATCGTGCCGTGGCAGATACTTGCCGCCGAGAAGGGTTTCGCAATCCGTTGGATTCCCCTCACAGAAGACGGTCAGCTCGACCTCACCGACCTCGACCGCCTTCTCGACGGGGTTTCACTCGTTGGTGTCAGTGCCATGAGCAACGTCCTTGGCACCCTGAACCCAGTCCGACGGATTGCCGACGCCGCCCACGCGGCTGGCGCCATCGTGTTGGTCGATGCGGCTCAGCTTGTGCCACACGTACCAACCAACGTTGTCGATCTCGGAGCCGATCTGTTGGCCTTCACCGGTCACAAACTTCTAGGTCCGACGGGCGTCGGAGTGTTGTGGGGAAGGGCCGAACTCCTCGACTCGATGCCACCGTTCCTGGGCGGCGGCGACATGATTCTCGATGTCCGCAAAGACGGATTTACGACTAACTCGCTGCCCCACAAGTTCGAAGCTGGCACACCGCCAATCGCGGAGATCGTTGGCCTCGGTGCCGCCGTCGACTATCTGTCGAACCTCGGCATGGACGCGGTTCGCGCTCACGAGGTTTCACTGACCGCCTACGCCATGCGCACGTTGCGCGAGGTTGTCGGCGAGGACCTAGTTATTCACGGACCCGCCGAACCTGCTGCTCGCGGCGGCGTCTTGTCGATGAAGGTTGGAGCCGCCCACCCCCACGATGTGTCGCAGGTCCTCGACCAGCACGGCATCGCAGTTCGGGCCGGCCATCACTGTGCCAAACCGCTCATGCGGGTGTTGGGCGTAAACGCAACGACCAGGGCCTCTTTGTACATTTACAATGACGAAGCCGATGTCGACCAGCTGGCCGAAGCCTTGGTCGAAGCCCGCGACTTCTTCACCCTCTAACCCCAGGTTTCACGATGCCAGGCCTTGACGACCTTTACCGCGAGATCATCCTTGATCACTATCGCAGCCCGCGAAATCGCGGAGAACTTGAGACGCCTCCCGCGGCCAAAGCCGAAGGTTTCAACCCGTTGTGCGGCGACGAAATCGTGGTTTACGTCGCGACCGAGACCAACAACGACGGCGACGAAGTCGTGTCCGACATCGCTATCGGTGGCCAGGGATGTTCCATCAGCCAAGCGTCAGCTTCGATGATGTCGGCTGCCGTTAAGGGCAAGACGTTGACAGAAGTCGCGAACCTCACGAGTTCGTTAAAGTCGATGATGTCCATCGAGGTCGAGGGCACCGATGCTGCGGTCGACTCCGATGTCAGCCTCGGCGACCTCCAGGCGCTAAGCGGCGTGGTCAAGTTCCCGGTTCGAATCAAGTGCGCCACCTTGGCCTGGAACACCCTGGCCGAGGCCGTTACCCCCACCGACTAGTCGAAATTAGCTTTCGGAGGCGACTACACACCGCCACGGTGCACAAACCCCACCGAAAGCGTAAGGACTACCAGCGGTGTCCTGGCGGAACTCCGGTAACCCACTCTTTGATGCGGCGGGTAGTTGCGGCTGAAGTGCCGTCGGGGAGTTCGTTTGGCGAAAAGAAGCCGACTTCGGCGATCTCGGGGCTCTTTGAGGCCGTCATCGACCAATCGTCGAGGACAAACACAACAATGTGGTCGCTCTTGTGCTCCGCGAAGCTGGAATAGACGCCAAGCACCTTGCGCGGCGACTCTGGCAGCTCGATTCCGGTCTCCTCGACCAGCTCCCGAGCCATTGCTCCGACTAGTGATTCGCCAACCTTCACTCCCCCACCTGGCAAGAACCAGCCATCGCGATAGGTATGACGGACGAGGCAGATCTCATCGTCGTCGTTGGTGACAAGGCCGCGAACTCCAACCGTTAACCGGGGAGGGCGAAGCTGGTACCAACGACGATAGATCGAGTAGAGGAACTTTCTCACTTGCTGAACCGACCGACTATTTCTTCGATGATTCCCGCTAGCTCGAAGTCGAGACTGGTGAGGCCCCCAGCGTCGTGGGTCGTGAGTCGAACATGCACTCGGTCGTACACATTTGACCAGTCGGGGTGGTGACATAACCGTTCTGCGTGGATGGCTATTGCAGCCATGAATCCGAACGCTGTCGAGAACGAATCGAACTTCAGGTCGGCTTCGATGCCATCACCGACGCGCTGCCATTGGCCGAGAGCGTCGACAGCGTCGGCGATCTGAGCGTCGTTAAGTCGCCGTGACATAGCCGAACAGCCTACCGGCCACGAGCCAAAGCAATTTCCGGAGCCAATCCTTGATTTGTATAAGAAGGTGCCGACGAACCCCACCAACGGTTCAGATCCAGTTAAGTGAGGCACCCCATGACCGAAAATCCGATGGCATCAGTTCCCATCTTTCCCGAACGGCGCAAGGGTTACGACCCAATCGCGGTCGATCAGTACCTGCACGGACTTCAACGCCAGTTAGCGCAGGCCCAGACCCAGGCTGCCGAAGCCGCACAGCAGCTCCGGGCCAACGTTCCCACGGTTTCTGGCGACGCAACGACCGAGGCTGCTCGCACCCTGCAGGCAGCTCGCGAAACGGCCGAACGTGCTCTTGGCCAGGCTCGCGACAAGGCCAAGAAACATCTCACTGAGTCGAAACGGCGAGCCCAGTTGATCGCAGTCGAGGCCGATAAGCGGGCCGAAGCAGCGCGAGGCATGACTACACAAGCCAAGCAGATGCACTCCAAGGCTGATGAGGTTCTAACCACAGCTCAAACCAAGTCTGACGAGATAATGGCCGCGGCCAACACCACAGCCGCCACCGTCAACGAACAGGCAACTGCGGGCCTTGAGCGGACCAGGGTCGAAGCCGGCGAGCTGATGCGTAACGCCGAACAGATGGCGATAACCGAAGCCGAACAGGTTCGCGCCACGGCCGACTACGACGCCGAGCAAATTCGACATCACGCCCGAGACGATGCAAAGTCGATTCGAGACGAAGCCCTCGCCCAGTCGGCAAAGTCCAAGGAAGCTGCCAAGTTGGCTGAGGAGCAGCTCATCATCGCCGCCAGGGAGCACGCTTCTCGTCTGGTTGCCGGGGCCGAGGCCGACGCCGACACG
>JAADHX010000201.1 GCA_013151655.1 Actinomycetota bacterium | reverse complement strand
CGTGATCTCCTACCTTGCAGTCGTGGTCGTGATCGGGCTGAGCCCTAAGGTGGGGGTTCCGACCACCGTCATTGTGATGACGGCGGTCTCATTGGCCGGGCTCGTGTTGTACGGCCTTGTCGATGGGCAGTTGAACGTAAGCGTGGTCGATGATGTCGTAGTAGCCATCGGTGGTCGACCCGTCGAGATGGTCGATGGTGCCGCGCAGTTCGTTTCGGTCAACAGCAATGATGGTGGCGCTGCTTCTGTCGGTCTTGAAGCACTGCGGTTCGACCTGTTCGGCCTGTGGCTGGCAGCAGTACCAGTTGTGGCCTTTGGAGCCCCGCTGGGAGCGTGGGCCACGTCGCGCGTCACCGATCGTCAACTCGTTCGATTTGTGATTCTGCTAGCGGTTGTCGAAACCGTCAGCACGATCGTTTTCCTCGATGGCCTCATCAACGAACCCGACCCTGCGCTGATTTCGTTCGCCTTGATCGGCGGAGGATCCACAGTGGCGATTCTGTTGCTTATCCGGAAGCACCGCCGCCAGATCCTGGGCCTCGCAGAGAGCGATTTCGATGCGTCATTTACCAGAAGTAGACTCGATGTTGGGCCCGAGTTCCAAAGCCAACTCGACGAGGAAACATCGACGTGACGCAGCTAGCCGACTACGAGCTTGTGTCTCTCATAGGTCGCGGAAACCACGGATCGTTCTTTCGTGCCAAACCCCCCGGCCGGATCGAGGTCGACGAAGAGTTTGTGGCAGTCAAGGTCCTCGACCACAAAGCCACCGACGACGACTTTCGTAGATTCGGCCACGAGATGAAAGTCATCGCGACCGTCGATTCTCGGTATGTGGCGCCGCTGCTCGATGCGGGCCAGTCGAATGGAACTCTGTTCTACACGCTCCCTTATTACCAGCAGGGCAGCCTGCAACTTGCCGATGTAGATCTCCGATCTCAGGTACGCGCGGTTGCCGACGCGGCTAGAGGGGCGCACGATCTGCACGAGATTGGCGTTGTTCACCGCGATATCAAGCCGGCGAACATCCTTGTCGACGACGGGCGCGGGTTCCTTGCCGACCTCGGCTTGGCCTCGGTAGGTTCGCTTGGAACTGCCACCGTTGGGATCGGTCCGATCGGTTCGATCGAGTTCATGGAGCCAGAGATTGTGTACGGCCAAGCTGCTGGCCGAACATCTGACGTATGGAGTCTGGCCATTACGCTTCACCGCATTTTGTCTGGACAGAGTTGTCACCCAGATCTGCCAACAGATTCGGCTATGGCCGCGTTTCGACATGTCCTCCAACGACGCCCCCAGATCGACCATCAAATCGATGACCAGTTGGCTACGGTGCTATCAAAGGCCCTAGCCCCGACCCGAACTGAGCGCTTTTCTACAGCGCTCGAGTTTGCAGATGCCCTTGAGAGGGCAGGAAGTTCCAGGTCGCAATGACACCGGACGAAAACCCACGACCAGATCCCTCCCCAGCGGGATTGTCACCGCTCAGCGGCGACGGCGTACTTATTCGCCAAGGTGCGCTGGCGATAGTGCTCGTCGGACCCGACGCCATCGGGTGCGTCGACGAGGTCCGTTCATTGATAGAGGGCCGCGACGCGTCAGGCGCGATACGAGTATTGGCACGCGATCTACTGCGTAGAGACCTAACAAGCGCCGCGGTCGTCGGGCCCGCCGACGTCGGTGACGAGGTGTTTGCCTTTGGCCCAATCGACATCATCACCAAATCAGAGCGTATAAGTGCTGCTCGTGAGATCGTCAGTCTGTCGCGACGACTCGAGCCGGGTGAACTCGTCGCGATCGTCCCCGAGGAAAGTCAAGCTCCCTCGTCGTGGCAGTCTTTGGAGCAAGGTGTCGTAGCCGCGGTCGGGTTCTCGCTGAGGTCAGATGCGGTCGTCGCAGCAACCGACGGCTCCGACAAGTTTGAGTCCATCAATTTGTCGGCCGACGGCAGTTTGGTCGGCAACGCCCCTCTTCTGATCGAAGGTAGCGCCAACCTAGGTGGCCACGATGGCCCCGACGTGTCGCAGCTTCAGCAGTACGAAGTTCCAGTCGAAGTACTTGGCGTGATGTCGCCAAAGGGTTTCTTCAACCATCCCGAGGCTCGGTACTGCAGCCGCAGCGGGGTGAAGATCGGAGCCTCACACACTCGAAGTTTCGTCAAGGGAGTACGACCCGCGCTCGGAGTCATCACCTTCGACGACGGCCTGACCTTCACGGTCCAGTGGAACACCGTGATTGGCCGCGACCCGACCGCCGATGAGCGGGTCGGCGATGCCAGCGCGGCACCGCTAATGCTCGATGGTGAGGAGGTCACAGTCTCGCGTCGTCATCTGTTTATCGAGTTGCGCGAATGGGATGTCTTGGTCACCGATCTCGACACGGCCAATGGCACCCGGATACGGATGAGCGCCGACGACCAACCGCGTGCGCTCGCTGGCGGTGAGAAGGTCGTAATCGCTCACGGTTCCGAAGTATTCCTGGGCGATAGATCGTTTATCTACCACGAGCACCACACTCGCTAATCCAACGCCGATCGGTTTCCGCTACCTGACGTCGACCGTGAGGTCCTCTAAGGCTGGAAGAGTCGAGTCGACTCGCAGGAGCCCGTCGCAATCGAGAACTCGAACGTTCCAACTGCCGGCCGCGATCCCGATGGGGAAGGTGTTTCCCGGCTGAACCGGAGCTGGAAGTCGGTTGAGCCCTAACGTTGATGCGCCCGTCGGTCCGAGCTGTGCGACACATAGCGTCGATTCGGTGTTGTTCTCGATGAAGACGGTCACTCCGGTGGGCGATCCGACTATGAAGGCGTGACTAAACACCACTTCGCCTTCGACTAGCCAGGAGAACTCGTATATCCCTGCGACCAACCCGAGGTCGGAGCGCGCACACGAAAAGAAGTCGCCGTTGACGTTGCCCTGATTGGTACCGATTGAGGTAAAGCCAGGCACAACAACTCCGTCGACGCTTACGTTCGCGACGAAGGCGGCTCCTGGAACAAAACCCTGGTACTGCCAGAAGAGGCACAACGATGGCGAACCGGCTGCGAGTAGAACCGTCTGGTCGACTGCCACAAAGTTCACGGCGTCTGAGCTCCAGAACGCGTTCGTTGCCGTCACCGTCGATATCGGGCCCTCGATTTGAGGGGTTCTGGCCAGCGGTCCTGCCCCCTGGGCCTGCTCGATGATGGCGAAGGCCGCGTTGACTGGGCGAATACCGTTGATGAAGCCACCAACTGGAACACAGGCGTCGTTCTGATCGGTGCGGCCGTCGCCGTTGGTGTCGCTCAATATCCGACAGTCCGTTATTGGTCCAGAACCGGTCCCGACCCTTGTCGGGATGCCGATTAGCACCCCCTGATCGTCGACCGCTAGCCCGCCGCTGGATCCGCCCGAGATCACGGCATCCGATTTGATCCAGCATCCATCGAAGGCGTTGACGGGGCTTACGAAACCGCTCACGGTGCCTTGGGTTGCGGTAATGGTCGATCCGCCTATGGCTGGGTATCCCAGGATCTGAATTGTGTCGCCTAAGCGAAGAGTGCCAGCCTCGCCAACGGTCACCGTCGTTAGCGGTTCGGATATTTCGCCCGATATTCGTAACACGGCTAGGTCGAGAACCGGGTCGTCGACGATGACGACGGCGTCGTAGGTTAGCTCGGCTGTCGCGTCGGGGTCGCCTGTGATCGCGATGCCAATTCGGTCGTGGGCGCACGGCGGAGCGAGTGTGACGACGTGAGAATTAGTGAGGATTGTGCCATCAGCGTCGATGATTGCGCCGCTACCGGTGCAAACAACCTCAGACCCGCTGAACAGGAGAATCTGCACGGTCGCGCGAGCAATTTCGTCGAGGGTGGGCGGCCCAGCATCGGACCCGGCGTCTGGCCCAGTCGTGGAGGGCGCGTCAGGAGTTGCGGCAGCGGGGGGTGTCGTGGCTGGAGCGACTGTGGAGCTTGGCGATGTCGATGGTGTGTTCTGCTGAGCAAGACTGGTGGTGGTCGGATCGGCCGATGGTGGGTCGTTGTCTCCGCCGGCCCTGAACACGACCAGCAACAGAACGAGCACCAATAACACGCCTCCAGAAATCAGTAGCGGCACGCGATTGGGGCCGCCGGGGCCCTCTTGAGGGTCCGGACCTGCGCCTGCTGCACCCCCTGCGCCACCTCGGCCTGATCGGTCGATGCCTGGCCCAGCGTCAGAGGCCCCGGTTTGAACTTCGACTCCGCCCGAAGCCACAGTGGCCGTTTGGGCTGCACCCCCTGGGTTTGTATCGGCCAAGCGATTGATGCTGTCAGCGATTGCCCGCAGCTCCACTGCCACTTCGGCCATCGAGGCGGGCCGGTCGGCAGGATCCTTGGCCATGCAGCGGTGCAACAGACGGGTTAACGAGTCTGGAACGTCGGTGCGGTCGACTGAGGGCACTGGCTCGACGGCCACGGCGCGGATCACCGACAGGGCACCGGTGTCGGGAGAACCATATGGGGCTCGCCCTTCGAACATCGAGTACATCGTGACTGCGAGGCCGTAGATATCGGTGGACTCGGTCGGCGCCAGACCGTCGAGGACCTCAGGCGATGCGTACGCCGGGGTAGCTCTCACCGTCGTGGTCATCTGTTGGTCGTTTAGGAAAGCCGCGATTCCAAAATCGACAAGCTTGGGTGGCTGAAGAGGATGTTCTCGGGCTTGAGGTCGAGATGAAGGACGCCTAAATCGTGGGCCCGTTGAAGCGCATCGGTTAAAGGCATCGCTGCTGCAAGCACTTCTGACACGCTCATTGGTCCACTGGCCAGGCGATCTGCGAGCGAGCCTCCCGACAGGTATTCCATGACGAGGTAAAGGCGGCCGTCGTCGGTGAGACCAGATTGATGAACTACGCCGATATTAGGGTGGCCAGAAAGCGACCCCATCGCTCGCCGTTCGCGATCGAAGCGCCTCTGCCCATCTGCATCAGGCGCGTCGTTCAAGATCTTGATGGCCACCTTACGTCCATGTTTGGCGTCGTCGGCGACATGGACAGTGCCGAATCCACCAGCGCCGATGGAAGCTCCAATTTCAAACCCGTCGACTTGCACGCGGTCCCGTCTAGTGATCGGTGTCGGACAGTGTTACCACGACACGAATCGGCGTGTGGCTGGGTCAAACTATATATGACGACACCTCGAGCACTTCACGGTTCGCTCCTCGCTGATGGTTCCCAGTTTGGGCGCATTAGTTCTGCGATGATTGACGCCGTATGGCTGATACCTACGACTTCGTGATCATCGGTGGCGGGTCCGCCGGATGCGCGCTGGCAAATCGACTTAGCGCCGACCCGTCCAATCGCGTGCTGGTTCTTGAAGCGGGCCGCAAGGACTGGAAGTGGGATGTGTTCATACACATGCCAGCGGCGCTGACGTACCCAATCGGTAGCCGCTTCTACGACTGGAAGTACGAAAGCGAACCAGAGCCATACATGAACGGGCGCCGGGTGTATCACGCCAGGGGCAAGGTCCTTGGTGGATCGAGCAGCATCAACGGCATGATCTTCCAGCGCGGCAACCCCATGGACTACGACAAGTGGGCCGCCAATCCCGGAATGGAGCAATGGGATTACGCCCATTGCCTCCCGTACTTCAAACGTATGGAGGATCGTCTAGCTGGAGGCGACGAGTGGCGCGGCGACGATGGCCCATTGCGGCTTGAGACCGGCCCGGCGACCAACCCGCTTTTCGAGGCGTGGCTTGAGGCCGGCGAACAAGGCGGTTGGGGTCGAACCGACGACGTGAACGGATACCGCCAAGAGGGCTTTGCGGCATTCGACAAGAACATGGTTAGAGGCAGAAGACTCAGCGCGGCTCGCGCGTACTTGCATCCGGTGCTCAAACGGCCAAACCTCGACTTGCTGACCCTCGCCCAAGTCGACAAGATCTTGTTCGAAGGCAATCGTGCGATCGGTGTCGAATACAAACATCGACGCAAATCGCACGTAGTTCATGCAGCTGAGATCATCTCGTGTGGCGGAGCGTTCAACTCGCCCCAGCTGCTTCAACTCGCCGGAATTGGCGACCCAGAACACCTGGCAACGCTCGGCATCGATGTCGTGGCCGAGCTGCCAGGGGTAGGGGAGAACCTTCAAGATCACCTGGAGGTTTACGTTCAGTACTCGTGCACCGAGCCGGTCTCGATGCAGCCATACACCGCTAAGTGGCGTATGCCGTTCATTGGCCTTCAGTGGTTGGCCAGGCGTGGGCCGGCTGCCACCAACCATTTTGAGGCTGGCGCATTTGTTCGCAGCAACGATGAAGTCGCCTACCCAAACCTGATGTTTCACTTTCTGCCAATAGCAATTCGGTACGACGGTTCGTCACCCGTTGGTGGGCACGGCTACCAGGTTCACGTCGGGCCGATGTACTCCGATGTACGAGGAACGGTCAAGATCACCTCGACCGACCCTCGCAAACATCCGGCTATTCAGTTCAACTACCTTTCGACCGGCAACGATCGTAAAGAGTGGATCGAAGCTGTGCGCACTGCCCGCGAGATTCTCGAACAGCCGGCGTTTGCTCCATACAACGGGGGAGAAGTGTCGCCTGGGCCGTCAGTATCGACCGATGAGGAGATTCTCGACTGGATCTCGCGCGATGCTGAGACCGCGCTTCACCCGTCGTGCACGTGTCGAATGGGCACCGACGACATGGCCGTCACCGACCCGACAACACATCGCGTCCACGGTGTTGACGGCTTGCGGGTTGTGGATGCGTCGGTGATGCCCGAGGTGTCGAACGGCAACATCTACGCCCCCACCATGATGATTGCCGAAAAGGCCGCCGACGTTATCCTGGGTGTCGAAGCTCTGCCCGCCGACCACGCCGACGTTTACCGCCGCCCGTAGCTCAGATCCCCCGCTTTGGGTGGGGTTTGTGCACCGTGGCGGTGGGACTAGTCGATGTCTGAAGCCAAGATCAACTGCTCGCGGACTGTGCCGATCGACTCGTTCGGCGAAGATCGAGCCCGTTGCACGGCACTCAGAGTGCGATACGCGAGTGGCACATCGGTCACCCTCCGCAGCCGCCTCGGTTCTTGCTCGGCCTGCACCGGCGGCAGCACCACCCAACCAAGCCCGAGGGTGGTCATCTCCTTTAGGACGTCGGGTTGGTGAGACTCAGCCACAACTTCGTAGTCAGCGCCGAGAGCCTCAAGCGAACTCGCGATGATCTGTCTTGTCTGCGACGACGTCGGAAATCCGACCCATGGGCCCCAGGTTTCGGGCTCGGCTGGGTCTGGCGTCGCGGTGAAGGTACCTACGGGCCTGCTGGCAACATAAACGTGAAGGGGCTCGGCCACTAGGTCGACGACGTCGAGGTCGGTGTCGTCGTTGGGCCGAACACCAACGATCAGATCTAACGAACCGGAACGCACACCGGCAATGAGCTCGCTGCTTGGCGCCACCGTTAGATGCAGGGCGATGTCTGGCATCGTTGAGCGAATGTCGTGTAGGACGCTGGCAAAGTGGTGAACAGCAGCGACGTCGATCATGCCGAGACGCACCAGCCCAGCGCGCCCTTGTTTGGCATCGGCGACGTAACGAGCGAGGTCGGCAGTGTGGGCGAGCACCAGCCTGGCATGGTCGACGATTGGTTCTGCTTGGGCGCGGACCTCCATGGTGCGACCAGTGCGGTCGAATAGTTCGACACCGAGTCGTTTGGCGAGCTCGGCCAAACCCTGGCTGAGCGCCGATGGCGACACACCGAGTGAACCGGCGGCTCGGGCGTGGGTTCTGTGGTCGACAGCGGCTACCAAGTACTCGAGCTGCTGGACGGTCAGGTTGGGAAGGTGGCTTGGGCTCTCTGACATATTGACACTCCCAACTTCAGATTCAGCGAACGCCCGACTTCAGAGTCAGCGAACGTTCGTGAAGTAATACTTACTCAACTATAGATACTGTTCAGGTTGACTTAGTGTCTTGAATTGTGACGAACGAGACTTCTTCAACCCGCCCCATTCCAGCAGCAACTGGCAAACTTGGTGTTCTTACGCCAGGTTTGGGTGCTGTTGCATCCACCTTCATCGCTGGTAATCGCCGCTAGGAAGGGGATCTCCCCGCCGATTGGGTCGGTCAGCCAGATGGCGCACATCCGCCTCGGCAAAAAAGAAGAGGGCCGCAACCCTCTCATCAAAGATTTCGTGCCACTGGCCACACTCGACGACCTCGTTTTTGGTGGCTGGGACCCGCTCTCGCCAAATGTGCTGGAAGCAGCCAGGACCTGCGGCGTGCTTGACGAAAAGGACTTGGCTCCAATGGCCGCCGAGCTTGAGGGCATAGTGGCTATGGATGCGGTTTTTGACCGAACCTGGGTTAGCCGACTCGATGGTGTTCGGGTGAAGGACCTCGCCTCGAAGTGGGCGCTCACCATGGCGCTCATCGAAGACATCGAGAGGTTCCGCCTCGACAACGGCTGCGACCGCATGGTTATGGTGTGGTGCGGGTCTACCGAGGCGTACTCCGAGCCTGCGGCCTGCCACGAGACTGTCGATGCGTTCGAGGCTGGTCTGAAGGCCGATGATCCGGCCATTGCTCCAAGCCAGATGTACGCATACGCGGCCCTTCAGAGCGATGTGCCGTTCGCCAACGGCGCGCCGAACCTCTCGGTCGACTTGCCGTGCATGCTTGAGCTTGCTAAAGCTCGCGGTGTGCCTGTCGCAGGCAAGGATTTCAAGACCGGCCAGACGTTCATGAAGACTCTGTTGGCTCCGGGGTTTAAGGCTCGCATGCTTGGTATGCGGGGCTGGTACTCGACCAATATTCTCGGTAACCGAGATGGTGAGGTGCTCGACGCTCCTGAGAACTTTAAGAGCAAGGAAATGTCGAAACTTGGCGTGCTCGACACAATCCTTCAGCCAGAGGTCTACCCCGAGCTCTACGGCAACATCGACCATGTGGTTCGCATCAACTATTACCCACCCCGCGGCGACAATAAGGAGGGTTGGGATGCGATCGATATCTTCGGTTGGCTTGGGTATCCGATGCAGATAAAGGTCGACTTCATGTGTCGCGACTCGATTCTGGCTGCCCCGATCGTGCTCGACTTAGCGCTGTTTATGGATCTAGCCCACCGTGCCGGCGAGTCTGGTGTTCAGGAGTGGTTGAGCTTCTACCTCAAGGCCCCGCAGCAACGAGGCGAGTCCGACATCGAGCACGACTTGTTCATTCAGCAAACGAAGCTGAAGAACACGTTGCGCGAGTGGATGGGTGAACAGCCGGTAACCCACAGCGAGGTTGGTTGACCGACCCGCGTGGGAGCTAGGTTTTCCTGCCCGTCAGGTCGGCCCAGAGTATGGCCATTCTCGACTGGTCGCCTGGGAGACCACCGCCGCCTGAGATGATTCGACGACGTACCGCCGACGAAGCGTTATCGATAGTGAGCACCACTGCGACCGTCACGATTAGAACCGCGGCAACTTGGGGGAAGTTACGGAAGTTCAACTGACTGACGAGTTCAGAGCCAACACCTCCTGCACCGATGAGGCCGAGAACGGCTGAGGCTCGTACGTTTATCTCGAAGCGGAACAGCCAGTACGACGTAATTGTTGGCAACACCTGGGGCAGGACTCCCCAACGCATCTTCGATACCCAGCGCCCGCCGGAGGAACTGACGGCTTCGAGGGGGCCATTGTCGATACTCTCGATCGCTTCACTCGACAGTTTTCCGAGGGTTCCAATCGAATGAAGGCCAATTGCCAGGGCGCCAGCCCAAGGTCCGAGCCCGGTAACGGCGATGAGAATCACCGCCACGATTAGTTCGGGTACCGACCTGATGACGTTAAACAGATTGCGAACCACGCGACGCAGCCATCGGGGGGCGACATTGCTGGCTGCCAGGAACGACAGCGGCAGTGAGAACGTGGCCGCGATGATGGTGCCGATCCAGGCGATGTAGACCGACTCGAGAACCTTGCCGAGCACCCCACGCTCGAGCTCGGTGGCGAAGTCTGGGGGCCACATCAGTCGCGCGATGCCCCATGCGTCTCCGGGCGCGCCCAGCAGGCGGTCGATGCCTATGGACAGGCCACTGATCGACCACACGAGTGCCACCGAGATGATGCCGGCGATGATCCATTTCCAGCGGCCAGGGCCTACCGGCATTGTTGGCCGAGGCGCAGCCTGGTCGGTGTCTAGGACAGCAGCTGTGTCGTTGGCATCGAGTGGACTAGTCATCAGACGAGCCGCTTGCGCAGAGCAACGCTGATCTGGTCGATGATGAAGACAACAACGAACACGAGAATGAGAATGCCGAGGATGCGGTCGAAGCGAAAGAACTGGCGCTGGGCATCAATGACACGCCCGACTCCTCCGGCGCCCACAAGCCCAAGCACGATCGACGCTCTGATGTTTAGCTCGAAGGTATAGAGCGCGTAGGCCACATAGGCGGGAAAGACCTCGGGTAACACGCCAGAACGAACTGCTGGCATGTGTCGGCCGCCAGCGGCGACGGCTGCTTCGAGAGGCCTGGGATCGGCTCCATCAATGGTCTCGCTAAAAAGTTTGACCATCACGGCGAACGAAAAGATCGATAGAGCCCATGCACCGGCAAACGCGCCGATACCCACTGCGGTGACAAGCAACTTGGCCCAGAATAAATCTGGAATGGCACGCACTACTCCCATGAACGCCCGGCTTACGACGTGAGTCGGGCGGTTGGGTGTGGTGAGCCTCGACATGAGAAACGACGCGGGGAGTGCCAAACCGCAGCCAATGACCGATGACACGATCGCTATCTGAAAGGTCTCAACCAACGGGTCGAGCACATTGGTGCGGTTGAGTACCCAATCCCATGGAACGGGCCAGAACTTCTCCCAAAGCGGGTTGGTCCAGACCTCCCAGAACGTCGAGAGTTTGACCCCAACCTGGTTCGCCGAGAAGTAGGTGAAACCCACCAGGGCTAGAACAATCGCCAACGTTCTGATGCGCCGTGTTGGCTTGACCGGCCGTTGCTGGGTGATGGGCTCAGTCGGAGAGGACATCGTCAGAAGTGATCGATCGGCCGTAAATGGAATGGAACGTGTCGTCGGTTACGTCGGCGATGTCGCCGTCGAACACCAGCTCGCCATCTCGAAGCCCCACTAGTCTTTGGCCGAACTCTTGGGCGAGGTCGAGGTAGTGAAGGTTGATGAGGGTTGTGATTCCCAGGTCGGTGTTGATGCGCTGGAGTTCACGCATGACTTGGCGGCTTGTGACCGGGTCGAGAGCGGCAACCGGTTCGTCGGCCAGGATGATTCGGGGGTCCTGGGCTAGGGCTCTGGCAATACCAACGCGCTGTTGCTGACCGCCAGAGAGATCTGATGCGCGTACGTAGGCCTTTTCGACAATGCCTACTCGTTCGAGGCTTTGCATGGCCTGTTCGCGGTCGTCGGCGGGCCAGAGTCCTAACGTTGATCGCCAGGCAGGGACGTACGACAACCGACCCATCAGAACGTTGTTCAGAACACTGGTGCGCCCGACGAGATTGAACGTCTGGAAGATCATGCCGATCCGCTTGCGCACACCGCGAAGGGTCGAGGCATCGGCGCCGACAACCTCAACACCATCGACTGTGATTGATCCCGATGTGGCCGGAACCAGGCCGCCATTGAGCGCCCGCAACATGGTCGACTTGCCTGCTCCGGACAAGCCCACAATGACCACAAACTCGCCGTGGTCGATGGTGAGGCTGAAGTTCTTCAGTGCTTGAACTCCGCCTTTGTATGTGACCGAAACGTCATCGAAAACAATCATGTGCTCCCTAAGGATCGCGATGCATAGTTGCGGTGGGAACGGAGCAAGCTCCGCGCCCACCTCAACTGGTGCAACTAGTTACAGCGGCTCGGTGATGCCAAGTGCTGCAGCGGCTTCACGAACGATGTCGAAGTCGCTCTCGACAGCCCGACGGATGTCG
>JAADHX010000226.1 GCA_013151655.1 Actinomycetota bacterium | reverse complement strand
GGCATCGCTGAGCCGGCTGGCCACAGCGGTCTCGGATCCAGAAGATCTCGCTGCGGCGACCGCTCTGCGCAGCGCATTGGCCGCAGTCGAGGACGTGCGCGACCTCATCGAAGTTGGCGCTTATGCTGCCGGCTCGAACGCCCGCGCTGATGCTGGTTTGTTGATTGAGCCCGAGATCTGGGCCCTTCTTGGCCAGCGCCCAGATGACCTGACTGCGGCGAGCGACGCACGTTTGGTAGCGCGCGACTTAGCAGGCAGGGTCACGTGAGCGATCGCTTGGGTGTTGTGGTCCGATTGAGACGTCTACGTGAACGCAACGCGCAACGCGACCTTGCTGGTCTGCACGACCGTCTGGTTAGTGCCAGACAACACTTGGATTCGCTGCGCCGGCCCATATTTGATGGCGGGCGCGAGTTGGGTCCAGAACACCTGATTGCGCTTCGAGCCCAAGGCGTTCTTCGGGCCGAAGAGCTCGAGATGGCTCGTAAGGAATTGCAGCGATCGCGATCCGCAGTCAACGAAGCCATGACAGCAGTCCAGATTGCAACCGGCCGACGCAAGGTGGCGGAGTCGCTTACCGAGAAACGTCGCTTGGCGCGTGCTGCAGTTGCGGCCCGAGTTGCCCAGGCATCCCTAGACGAAGCGGTGGTCATGAGACGAGCGTGGCACGCGGCCAACGAGGCCAAGAATGAGTGACATGTCGAGTATCACGAGTCAATTCGCGGCCTTACGGAACGTCGCTAACCGCTCTGGTGGTATCGGGTCTGGCCTCAAGAGTTTTTCGGCTGTTCTCGCTGCGGCCCGACCAGTCGGCCCCGATCTCCAGTTGCCATCTGACCTTCCTCGGTCTGACCAGGTGTCGAACGCGCCATTCGTGCCTGCACCGCGTGGTGCAGAAGCCGCTGTTGGTCCCCAGGTTCCGTTGGCAACGGGATCGCTTCCGCAACGGGCGACAGCGTGGGCCGGCCCCATCGAAGATGCAGCAAACAAGTACGGCGTCGATGCCAACCTCTTGGCAGCGTTGGTGTGGACCGAATCGGCGTTTCGGCCTGATGCGATTTCGCCTGCTGGTGCAATCGGTCTTGGACAGCTAATGCCAGGCACTGCCGCCGACCTTGGCGTTGACCCCTATGACCCGATTCAGAACCTAGACGGTGCTGCCAACTACTTGCGGCAACAGATCGACAGGTTTGGTTCAGATGAGTTGGCACTTGCGGCGTACAACGCTGGGCCTGGCCGCGTAATTCAATCAGGCGGCATACCGAATATCAGCGAAACGCAGGCGTATGTGCGAATCGTTACCGCACGACGCGCCGAACTTGTTGGAGCAGCCATATGACATCGACGATGATTCCGCTTCCGAAGACCGGAACTGCTTTTGCCGGTGCGACGCCAGTCCGGAGGCCAGGCGAGTCTGGCACGGTTGCGGACGAACAGTCTTTTGCCAATCGATTTGATCGAGCCCTAACCGATGTACGCTCCAGCAAAGATCGACCGGACTCGTCCGGTGACGCCGGGAAGTCCAAGCCAAGTCACGACCACGATCGAGTCGGTGAGGCTCGACTCGACTCGACTCGTCTCGACAAGAACGACTCTGCTCACCTCCACAACACCGAAGAAGCACCTGACCTAACGAGCCAAGAGTCGAGCGATATCGGAGTAGGACTGAGCGACCCGACCGACGTCCGTGGCGATGCATCGAACGAAGTTGCTGGTTCCGTCGCGGTCGCACTCGGGTTGAAGGGTCATCCCGAAACCGTCGAAGCTAGGGCGTTCTCGGTCTTGGTGGATGGTCCCGAAGTCGACGCTGAGAATCCCGACATCACCGTCCCGTCTGTTAGGTCGGCTCAACCTGAGGCTGCCCCTATCGACTCCCGCGATGGAGCCTCACCGGCTGGTCTGGCAGATCAATTGGCCGATGAGCTTGGCGAAGCGTCGAGCCTTCAGGATCGGACGGCTCAACGGGTCTCGGACCCGGCCCGGTCTGATCTGCTACCGGAAACTCAACCTGCTGTAGGTAGGACCGACGGCGACGCCCGTCCAAGCACTGCGACAACTCAAGAACATCTAGACGCGCTGAATCTGGATAGCGAGATGCAGGTGAGTCTTGCGGCATCAAGCAACGACGACGATCCGGAGTCCGAGGATCTGGCCATACCGTCTGAGGGCGACGCCCCTCTCGAAGTACTCACCACTGACTCCGATGACGTAGTAACCGCTAGGTCACCAGCTGGCGAGCGGTCTGCAACCGGCCACGGGGCGCAGCCTTTGACGGCATCGATTGTTGCTGCGTCAGCAGCTCCCTTGGCCTCTGCTTCGACCTCTTCTTTGGCCTCTTCTACCGGCACAGAACCCCAGGTGGTTGGAACGGGCCCGATCGAAGTGGCTACCAACACCAACTCAGCGGCACCCATCGAGCTCGGTCCAAACGTCGTGGCCGTTGGCGCCAGCTCGCCGTCGCTTGGCGCTGCATCGACGAGTCCGCCTCCGGTTAGTCAGCAGCAAGCAACAATGGAAGCTGCGATCTTGCGAATCGCCGACACAGCCGAAGCGTTGTCGAAGCAGCCCCCACCGCGGGCAATATCGCTCGACTTCGGTGAAGCCCATGGGATCAGGGTCCGCATCGCCATCGACGCCGGTGGCATCAGCGTCACGGTGGCCGATGCCGGTGCAGGGACATCGGACACCGCCACTTGGCAACGGCAGTTGAACGAATCTTTCGATCAAGAGCAGCGCAACCGCGAAAGCCAGCAGCCCCCAACTGATGACGATGCCGGGTATACGGCTCGATTTTCAGCCCGACAAATTCGCCAAGACGCCGGTCTTCGGCTCTAGGTAGAGGAGATCACGATGATTAGTTCTGTTACCCCATCGGTAGCCAACAACGAGGCAAATACTGCTTTCGGCGACTTAGGAACCGACCTGTTCCTCGAGTTGCTTGTCGCACAGCTACAGAACCAGAACCCAATGGAACCCATGGATGGCGCGGCGTTGCTGCAACAGACCAGCCAGCTAGCAAACGTCGAAGCGCTGAACGAGTTGTCCGAGCTGCAATCGCACATTGTTGGCTTGGGTCAATTCGGCGCTGCCGCAGGAATGATCGGCCAAACCGTCACCGCCTCGGATCCGATCTTTGGCCAGATCGAGGGAGTCGTTACCGGTGTTCGAGCCACAGCTAGCGGCCCGATGCTGCAAATTGGCGGAATCGAGTTCTCCTTCGATCAAGTGACGAGTGTTGCGCTGCAAGGCCAGACTCAGCCAGCCGTCAGGCAACCCGCCACGACCTCGACTGACACATCCGAAGGCGAGGCTTGATCGCCCACGCCAACCCGCACCGTTTGTCTCTATTCATCTGTTTCATATCCCGCACTTCAAATTCATCTTCTTAACTTCTGAATCACACACTCCCTGGAGGAACCCCACAATGATGCGTTCAATGTTTGCCGGCGTTTCCGGTCTTCGCACCCACCAAACCATGATGGACGTTGTTGGTAACAACATCGCCAACGTCAACACCGCTGGTTTCAAAGCCAGCCAAGTCACTTTCGCCGAGTCTCTGTCGCAGGTTCTACGAGGCCCAAGCGGCGCCTCAGCAGATCGTGCCGGTATCAACCCATCTCAGATCGGACTGGGGGTGAAGGTGGCTCAGATCGAAGGCATCTTCACTCAAGGTGCGAGTCAGGTAACGGGTCGAAACACCGACCTGGCCGTCCAGGGCGAAGGGTTCTTCATTGTCGCTGCTGCGGGCGAACAGAACTACACCCGCTTGGGTTCGTTCACGTTCGACGAAGCTGGAACACTCGCTACGGCAACAGGTGCAGCTGTCCAGGGTTGGGTTGCAGATTCCGCGGGAGTCATCGATACCAGTGGCTCCCTTCAAGACATCCAGATTCCGCTTGGCCAAGTGGTTGACCCTCAGGAAACCACAGAGGTTCAGATCGGCGGCAGCCTCTCTTCGGAATCACTGGTTGGCGAAACGGCGACCACGTCAATTGATGTCTTCGACTCGCTTGGGAACGGGCACGAGGCGATCTTTACTTTCACCAAGTCCGGGACCAACACCTGGGGAGTTTCGGCAACAGTTGAAGGCAGCCCTCTGACGATCTCGCCGGCAACGTTGGCGTTTGACACCGTCGGACAGCTAACTAGTGCGCCGACGCTGGCGATCAGCGGCTTCACACCTCCGGGCGCCAACGCCATGTCGTTCGACATTGAACTCGGATCGACCCTGCCGATCGTTCAGTTCGGCGGCGAGTCCACCATGGAAGCCAAGGCTAAGGACGGTCAGGCGATTGGTTATCTCGTCGGGTACACAATCGGCGACGATGGCACTATTGCTGGCCAGTTCTCAAACGGAACTAACAAACTTCTCGGCCAGGTGGCAACGGCCTCGTTTTCTAATCCTGGAGGTCTAACCCGGGGCTCAGACTCCACCTATCTGGCTTCGGTCAACTCCGGCGAGCCTCTAGTTGGCGCCGCCGGAACTGGTACCCGAGGCTTGATGTCGAGCGGAACCCTCGAAATGTCGAACGTCGACCTCGCTCGCGAGTTCACCAACCTCATCATCGCGCAGCGTGGTTTCCAGGCAAACTCGAGAGTCATCACCACCGCCGACGAGCTGCTCTCGGACCTAGTTAACCTCAAGCGCTAGTCACATCAGCGGTTATACATCAGCCGAAATCGGCTGCGCTGTCTACATCAGCCGAAATCGGCTGTACAACCAGTCGGTGCGCTGTTGTGAAGCCGTGTGGGAGTTGTACCCCAACGGGCAGTCGCTATGTGCAGCGCTTTTGCGCTGTTGTGAGAGTGCAGCGCTTTTGCGCTGTTGTGAGAGTGCAGCGCTTTTGCGCTGTTGTGAAGCCGTGTGGGAGTTGTGTACCGGCGCGCGGTCGGTATATGCAGCGGCCTTGCGTTGATGTAACAGCACAAACACTTAATGCGACCACTGGACCGTCGACTATGCAACAAGTCAAGACAATCACGTCGCGGACACACGGAGGTGCCAAGTGATTCTCGTTCATCGTCTTAAGGGCGATCCCCTATATCTCAATGCGGATCTCATTGAGTTCGTCGAGGCTAGGCCTGACACTGTTATCACGCTCGCCGACGGCCGAAAGATGGTTGTAGCCGAATCACCGACAGAAGTCGTCGAGTTGTCTCGACTGTTTCGGGCCTCTGTGATTGTGGCTTCTGATCAACTTCGTGAACGCTCAGACGTCGTGCAGTTGACTGTCGTCGACAACGAGGTCTGAATCGATGGATCCGCTTACGCTGATTGGAATCGCACTCGTCTTCGTCGCGATCATCGTTTCGACGCTTATCGACGGAAACTCTTTCGGGCCTCTGATTGGGCCTTCTTCGCTGCTGTTGGTGTTGGTTGGAACCATCGGGGCCACCTTTGCTGGCTACCGGATGGACGCGGTCAAGAAGTTGCCTCAGGGTCTCATTGTTGCCCTGACCGGAACTCCTGATGATGCCGACGAGCTGGTTACGCAGCTCATGCAATATGCAGAGGCGGCCCGCAAAGAGGGCATATTGGCTCTCGAAACCGGTCTTGAAGATATGGACAATCAGTTTCTTGCCACGGGGCTGCAATTGGTCGTCGATGGTCTTGAGAGCGAAGAAGTCCGTGAGGTCATGGAGGCCGAGATCACAGCGATGGAAGCTCGTCATGACGTGATGATTGGGATGTACAAGAAGCTTGTTGAGTACGCACCAACGCTTGGCATGATCGGCACCGTTATTGGTCTTGTGAATATTCTTGGCAACCTGGCCGATCCCGCTGCGCTCGGCACCGGTATGGCGCTGGCGTTGTTGACGACGCTCTACGGCGTGGTTTTCGCCAACATATTTTTCAGCCCGATTGGCGCCAAGCTTGCTGTGCTTAACGAGCTTGAGGTCATGACAAGGGAACTCACCGTTGAAGGCGTCATTTCCATTCGAGAAGGCGCAAGTCCCCGCCACCTGGTCGAAAAGCTTGAGGCCTATCTTCAGCCAGACCTTCGGGTCGGGTCGAAGGCTCGCCTTGAGCGGGCAGCCTGAACGGTTGCTTGAATAATGGCCCGCAAGAAAGAGAAGAAGTGTGTTCAGGACGGCGCTGGCTTCCTGACGACTTATGCAGACATCGTTACATTGCTGATGGCGTTCTTCGTGTTGTTGTTCGCCATCTCGTCAATTGAGGAATCAAAGTTCCTGTCTCTTCTGCAGGGTTTGGAAGGCTCGTTTGGCAACTCTTCGTATCAAGATCGAGTTCTGCTCGGCGGCCCCTCGATCATTGGAGCCAACCAACCAGGCGGATCTAGCTTTCCCGTGGAAAGCGGAGTGATATCGATTGTCCCTAACCAGGATGTGGCCGATCTAACTGAACTTCAGGGAGCGGCGTTCGTCGATAACTCCGCCGACGGGGCTTCTGGGCTACCTCGAGTCGATGGCGACGACACCGGCGAGGGTGGAGCTAACTCTGAGCTTCCCGAGCTAGCGAACATTCTCGATCTGAGCGAGTTGCGTGAGGTCAAGGAGTCGCTCATCGAGGCCGCCCGCGAGGCTGGTTTGGCCGACTCAGTGACGGCCGAGATCCGGGCTCGTGGACTCGTTGTTGTGCTTTCGGCCGACGACATCTTGTTCCGAAGCGGAAGGGCTGATATCGAGCCAGGTATCGGCCTCGAGTTTATTGGCACGATTGCGAGCGTGGTTGGCGATATCGACAATCCGATCCACATTGAGGGTCACACCGACGATGTTCCGCTTGGCAATCCGGCCTATTCCAACTGGAATCTCTCGGCTGATCGAGCTATCGCGGTCCTCAATGTCCTGCTGAACGAATATGGGATCGATGGCAATCGCCTAAGGGCTGTTGCTAACGCCGATCAGTACCCTCTTGTGCCCAACGACAGCGACGAGAACAGATCCCGTAACCGCCGGGTCGAGATCGTGATTGGCATCGACGATGACGACACCGAATTGCTAATTCAAGACCCAGCGCTTTCTGCGCCTCTAGCGTGAACTTTCGCTGAAGTTGTGCCACTAGCGGCCGACCATCTTCTGTGTTCGCAATCGAGGGATGCGTTGAGAGGTTGGCATGGCCAAGAACAAGGGAAAAGACAAAGATAAGGACAGCGCCGACGACTCCGATGGAGACGACGGCGCCAAGAAGAAGAAATTGATGATCGTCGGTGGCGTAGTTGCTGCCGCGGCCGGCTACTTCGGCGGCGAGCCGGCCGAGGCTATGGCCCCGACCACCACCATCCCACTAGAAGAGGAAGCCGACGGTGCCATCTTGGCTGTCGGTGCTCTGACCGTGAACCTGGTCGACGACCAGCCTCGCTTTGGTCGAATCGCCTTCTCGGTACTTCTTGTCGAGGGAACTGATCCGTTACTCATCGAACCACGATTGCCGTTGTTGCTTGATGCCGCACTGAGCGAGTTAGCGCTGTTCGAGGCCAGTGAGCTTCGAACCCTCGCCGGCCAAGAGAGACTTCGCGACCAGCTCACCGAACGTGCGATCGAAATACTCAACAGTGAAGATGAACGCGTCGTGAAGCGTGTACTTCTCACGGATCTGCTTGTTCAGTGACGGTTCTTCCCTCGCCGCGAGATAGCGCGGGTTCTAACTCGCCTGTGGATGTCGAACCATTCGACTTCAGGCGACCAAGCAAGTTCTCTCGTGAACACATGCGCGGCCTTGAGGCCGTCCACGAGGTATTCGCTCGCCAAGTTGGAAGCAGCCTTAGCCATCGGTTGCGATCGGTGGTGACGATCACGCATTTCTCGACCGATCAAATCACCTATGGCGACTATCTACGGTCGATCCCGACTCCTTCGGTTATCTCTACTATCGATATGGCCCCTTTGCCCGGCGTGTGTGTCGTTGAGATCACAACACCAATTGCGTTTGCATTTGTGGATCGGGTACTTGGCGGTAGCGGCGGAAAGGTGCCGACTCGAGGACCGACTGACATTGAGGCCGCGCTGATCACTGAGCTGATGAGCAGCGTTGTGGAGGGGTTTGTCGAGGCTCTTGAGCCGATCGAAGAGGTCACTCCAGAACTTCGTGCCGTCGAGTTCAACCCGCGGTTCGTTCAGGTCGTTCCACCGAACGACATGGTCTTGCTACTCAGCTACTCGATCGCTCTCGATGGTGGCGCCGAGGGCATCATCAGTGTGTGCTACCCGTTTGGGACAATCGAACCAGTGCTCGGGCGTTTGGAAAGCAAGGTTCGGATCCAAGGCAAGCGCGTAGACGCTGATGCAGTTGGTCCGTTTCATGAGCTGCTTCCCGAAGTCGAGGTCCCGGTGGTATTCCAACTGACCCCATCGCAGATCCCAGCAAGAGAATTGGTAGGTCTCGCGCCGGGCGACATTGTCAGAACTAACCATCGAATAGATCAAGCAATCGTCGGCCATGTGGGCGACCGAAGAGTTCTTGAAGCCAGGCTGGGGCGTAAGGCCCGCCGTATGGCAGTGCAGATCACAGGCTGGAGCAACTAATGAACACCACCGCAACGGCGGCCGACTTGAACACCCACACCGCGGCTGCAGCCGAGGCCATAAAGACTATTGAGGCACTGACCGAGCTTGCGTTCGTGGTTGGCGACAGCCTTGAGGCCGACCATACAGCGTCTGGTATGGCTACCGCTATGGTGCTCAAAGCGACAGGGCCCACCGGTTCGCTGGTTGTCGCATTTTCGGAGTCGATAGCGCAGCATCTCGCCGAAACGGCCGGGGTCGGTTCCGAAGATCCAGACGATGCTTGGACTGAACTATCGCGTGTCGGGCTTGCCGGAGCCGAGGCCTTTGTGGCGGCAGTGTCTCGGGCTGGTGCCTTAGTCGGACCGGTCGATGAAATCGCACCGGTCGACGCCGCCACCATCGACGCGGAAGGTCCATTCGCAGGCGTCGAAGTGGCCGTTACCGTTGGAGTCGTCGAGGGAAGCGTCTGGCTGTTACTACCGGCGCCAGCCCAAGAGATCCAAGAGCCACAGCCGCAGATCGAGACTATCCAACACCCAGAACTCGGCGAAGGCCTACCGTCAGCGACCGAACCCAACGAAATTTCGCTGCTTTCGGATGTGTCCATGGAAGTAACGGTCGAACTGGGGCGCACGGTCATGCGTGTGCGCGAAGTGTTGGACCTTTCCGAGGGAAGCGTGGTCGAACTGACTCAACCAGTCGGTGCCCACGTGAGCGTGCTCATCAATGGGAGCAGCGTTGCCCTTGGCGAAGTTGTTGTGATCGATGATGTACTCGGCGTACGGATCACTTCGGTGACCACCGAATCGAACTGACGAGTAGTCGTGACGTTTGCCATAGTTCTCCGCCTTGTTGTCTCGCTCACCGTTGTGGTGGGAGGACTCCTTCTCGCCCGCTGGTGGGCCATGCGTGGTAGCGGCCGCATGCGTGGGATACGAGTGGTTGCTCGCGCGTCGCTAGGGCGGTCGGCGAGTGTCGCTGTTATCGACGTCGCTGGCCATCGATACCTGCTCGGCGCGGGTGAACAGACCGTAAACCTGTTGGCCGAACTTCCACCGGATGCCGACCTCGATGGTGTTCTTGTCGAAGAACCACAAAGTGCCGCTGATCAGAGCGAAACAACCCCAATCGCGGAAGGATCCGCGACGGGTACATCAATGTCGAGAAAAGGGCCACGGATTGGCTTTCTCGCGCGCTTGCGTCGTATGACGACACGGGTGCCGCAGGAAGTACGGATCCATGCTCTCGACCAATAACGATTCGAAGAGACCAACACGACGGCTCCTGCTGCGATTCGTTTCCCTCACTACCGTAATGGCGGCGGTGTTGATCTTCGCGTCCTCGCCCGCCGCGGCCCAGGTTGGACCGGGTTCGGAAACTGAGCCCGACGCGGCTGGTTCGACGACGATTGGTTCCGACGCTCCTGGGTCATTGATCGAAGAGATCGATGGCCTCGTCAACAGCCAGGTGCCAACGACTCAGCCGTCTGATACCGGAATCGAGGTAACTCCACCTACCCCGGTTACCGAACCAGACGTTGGTATCTCGATCTCGGGTGGGGATGGTCTGACTCAGACCGTTGTTGTCATCATGTTGCTCACGATTGGGTCGGTGGCACCATCGATCATCTTGCTGACAACGTCGTTCACCCGATTCGCCATCGTGTTGTCGCTAACTCGAAACGCGATCGGTACTCAGCAGATCCCGCCGACACAGGTTCTGACCGGACTGGCACTGTTCTTGACGTTGTTCGTTATGGGACCGATCTTCAGCGAGATAAACGAGGACGCGATCCAACCGTTGCCGGCCGGTGAGATCGATCAGAGCGAGGCTTTCGAAGCCGGGTTCGACCCACTTCGGAAATTCATGCTTGCCCAGACCGACGAGAACGATTTGCGAATGTTCATCGACATGCGAGACGTCGAGCTGACCGACCCTTCGCAAGCAGACCCAACAGTATTGATTCCGGCTTTTGTTCTTAGCGAACTACGGACCGCATTCACCATCGGATTCATGATCTTCATCCCCTTTTTGGTGATCGACCTTGTCGTTGCCTCGGTTCTGATGTCGCTGGGAATGGTGATGCTGCCACCGATTTTCATTTCGCTACCGCTGAAGCTGCTGCTGTTTGTGCTCGTAGATGGGTGGGGACTAATTGTCCATTCACTGGTCTCGTCAGTCAACACGGTGAGTTAGGAGTCAACCAATGTCGAATGCAACTGCGATACAGATCGCCACCGATGCCATTGTCGTGGCGATCAAACTGGCGGGACCTGCCTTGATCATCAGCCTCGTCGTCGGCGTCTTTGTGAGCATCATCCAGACGGTGACGTCGATCCAGGAAATGACGCTCACCTTTGTGCCGAAACTCATTGGCGTGGCACTCATCATTGTTATCGGCGGCGGTTGGATGTTGGCCGAGCTGACCTCGTGGGTCGAGGAACTATGGGGTTCGATTCCCGTTCTCACCTGAGCCGGATTCGAACTGTTTAGAACATGGCCAATCTGACCTTCGAAGCGGGGAGTGTTGCTGGGTTGTTGTTCGCGATCATGCGGGTGACGGGTCTGGTGCTTGGCGCGTCTCAGCTAATGAACCGCGTTCCTCGACTCGGCCGATCGGCGCTTGTGCTGGCGGTTGGTTTCTTCATTGCTGTTCCGGTGCCTGATGAGGCCCTTGCGCTCGGGCCGATGTTGTCGAGCATGTTCATCAACTTGTTCATCGGGCTTGTTCTCGGCTTCGTGTCTACGTTGATTCTGCAGATGTTCATTCTGGCCGGCGGCATACTTGACCTCACTTCTGGACTTGGAGTCTCGGCCCTTTTTGATCCTGGATCGGGGCGTTCAGCGACCGTGTTTGAGAGATTCTTCGATCTCACTGCACTAACAATGTTCTTCATTCTGGGCGGGCCACGCCTGTTGGTGGCTGGGGTGATCCAGACGGTAGAGGTGGTGCCGTTGTGGGGTGCCCCAGTTCTCGATGACAGGCTCGCCGATGTTGCGCTTCAGGCGGTTAGTCGGTTCTTTGTGGCTGGCCTCGAAATAGCTGTTCCGGCCCTGGCCGCGTTGTTCCTTGCTGAGGTTGTTCTTGGCGTTGGTGCTCGGATGTTGCCCGAGGCGAACGTCTTCCTGCTCGGTCTTCCCCTCAAGTTGGTCATCGCGATGGCGTCGGCCAGCGTGGTGTTGTTCTCGTTTCCCACCTACGTTTCGTCGTCGTTGGTCGAGATGCAGCAGACCATCAACGGTGTAGTGGCTTCGTTCGGTTGACGTCTCGAATGACTTCACCTGTTGGCCTGAATCGTGGCCATCACCGGTCGACTGGCTTCGACGTGACAGCGACATCTTTGACAGCTCTAAATGGGCAACTCGGTAGAGAAACCGACGGACTCTGCTCCCTGCTTTGGCAGGCGCTCTACAACGGGGAGTCGATGGGGTCGACGGTTCGAGACGACGTCATCGAGTCATGTCTCGATTCGTTGTCGATTCTCGCCGGAACGACTGGGCTTGAGCAGATGATGGCCCCCGTGTCTGAACTGCGGTTGTTGTTCGACGGCGGAGATAACCCGCTAGTCGAGTTCGAGTCGTGCATGACTCGAGTCACCGTCTCCGCCCAGTGGATCTGTCCAGTGGATCCTGTGAAGGACCTTGACCAGGAGGGCCCCGCGCCGACCTGAGTCTTGACTGAAATTTGTCGAGTAGATCGTTCTTTTGCCGCCACGGATGACGGCGCGAATTCGCCACGGATAGGCCTGAGCGCGTTAGTACGCCGATGGCAGACCAAAAAAAGGATCAACGCACCGAGCAGCCCTCCGGCAAGCGCCGTAGGGACTTCAAACGCGAGGGCAAGCTGGCGAAGAGCCAAGATATCCCAATCGCGCTTTCGCTGGTTGGTGCGTTGTTGGTCCTTTTAGTCATCGCTCCCGCCGTTGTTGGGCCCTTCGCCCAGGGAACTACCGCCCTGCTATCGACAGCACCCCAAGGACTGAACTCGCCCGCACTTACTGCTTCGTTGCCCAGAATGATCCTGATCGTTCTAACGCCAATTCTGGCTATTTCGATGATCATGGGTGTTGTCGCAAACCTCGGTCAGGTCGGGTTTGTGATGTCGCCAGAGGCGCTCAAACCCAAGTGGTCGAAGATCAGCCTGAAGAGCGGCGTTGCGAAGTTCGCACCCAAGAAGATGATCTGGGAGTTCACGAGGCTTGTTCTGAAGCTGGTCTTGTTGGCGGCCGTTGTTATTGGGCCGATACGCAGCATCGTTTCCGATATTGACGCAGTAAGCGGTCTCGGCAGTTGGCTCGCTGCGACGCACGGTTCGATGAAATCGATCCTGATCCGTAGTGCTGCCCTGGCGATCGTGATCGCCGCAGGGGACTTCACGTACCACAAGCGAACGTTGATGGCTCAGATGCGCATGACGAAGCAGGAAGTCAAGGACGAAGCGAAGCAGCAAGACGGCGACCCTGAGATTCGAAACCGCCGAAGGGGCAAAGCGCGGGAGCTCAGCCAGAACCGTGTGCTGGCAACGGTGGCAGATGCAGATGTGGTGTTGCTGAACCCGATTCGTCTCGCTGTTGCCCTGAAGTACGACGACGGAGAAGCCGCTCCGCGCGTTGTTGCCAAAGGCGCTGGTGCTGCTGCTAAAAAGCTGCGCAAGGAGGCCTATCGCCACGGTGTTCCTGTTCGCCAAGACAAACCTCTGGCGAGGGCGCTTTATCGCCGTTGTCAGGTCGGTCAGTACGTACCGGCTGAACTCTACGAAGCTGTTGCTGCGGTTCTCGCAGCCGTGATCCGGACGCGCCGCCTGGCGCGAACTGCATAGGACTAGCTGATGACGTCTCGCGTTGCCAACATGATGCTCCCCCTGTTCGTGCTTGGGGCCATTGTGATGATGATCATTCCGGTTTCGCCGGTGTTGCTCGACTTGTTCTTGGCTTTGAACATCGCCATGGCCGTGTTGTTGCTACTAACGGTCATAACGCTCAACGACACCCTCGAGCTATCGATCTTTCCGGCGTTGCTGTTGGTAATGACATTGGCCCGACTGGCCTTGAATGTGTCTTCGACTCGTCTGATTCTGCTCGATGGTTATGCGGGCAAGGTGATCGAGACCTTTGGCAACTTCGTCGTAGGGGGATCGGTGATTGTTGGCCTGGTCATCTTCTTGATTCTGATTGTGATTCAGTTCGCGGTTGTAACAAATGGCGCCGGGCGAGTTGCCGAGGTTGCGGCCCGGTTCACGCTTGACGCGATGCCAGGCAAGCAGATGGCCATTGACGCCGACCTCAACGCCGGTCTGATCGACGACAAACAAGCCAAAGACAAACGTGAACGCATCGCTAAGGAGGCCGACTTTTACGGGGCCATGGACGGTGCGTCGAAGTTCGTCAAGGGAGACGTTCTGGCGGGTGTCATCATTGTTCTGGTGAATCTCTTCGGGGGCTTCGCAATTGGTATGGGGCAACAGGGTTTGAGCTTTGGTGACGCAGTTTCGACATACACGCTGCTGACTGTTGGCGATGGTCTCGTAAGTCAGATCCCGGCCATCATGACCTCGATCTCGGCCGGTCTTCTCGTAACTCGTGTCGGCGGCGATGCCGACCTCGGCGAGGCGCTTGCGAAGCAGCTTCTGGGCGCACGTCGAGCGATGAGGATTTCGTCTTATGTGATCAGTGGAATTGCTCTTGTTCCTGGCCTTCCGGTGCTGCCATTTCTTGTTGTCGGAGTCACACTTTGGATTCTCGGAGGTCGGGTTCCGATCGTCGAAACCGCCGAGAATGAAGATGAGCTAGACGTCGAGCGCGACCCGACTGAGGTGCTCATCGACGACATGCGCGTCGAACCGCTTGAGTTGCACCTTTCGTATGACTCCCTAGATCTTGTTGACGCCGAAAAGGGCGGCGACCTGTTGGATCGGGTCAAGGCGCTACGACGTCAGATCGCCCTCGAACTTGGGATGGTCATGCCCTTGGTTCGTACCAGGGACGATGTTGGTTTAGCGGCATCGACGTACACCATCGAACTCGACGGCGCGGTCGTGGCTAGCGGAACGGCTCCACGGGACCACGTGATGGTGCTCCCGGCTTCGGAAACTGACGATCTTGGTCATCTTGGTGGCCGGCGAACTACCGAGCCGGTGTTTGGGTTGACTGCTTGGTGGATTCCCGACACGGCAGCCCCGCAGGCCACGGCGCTTGGCGCGACGGTGGTTGACCGATCGACCGCGGTCGTTACCCACTTAGCCGACGTTGTGAGGCGAAATGCCGATCGTCTCATAACGCGACAAGACGTTCAGCAGTTGGTCGATGGACTTCGCTACGACCACCCGATTCTGGCCAAGGACATCGACAACGACGTCGTTGCGCTCGGAACCCTGCACCGCGTCCTACAGGGACTGCTCCAGGAGGGCGTTTCGATTCGTCAGCTGGCCCGTGTGGTCGATGCGGTGTCCGCAACGAAGGATCGCCCGCTTGAAGACATGATTGCGGCGGCGCGTGTCACTCTTGGTCCCGCGATTGTCAGATCAGTCGACGCTGGCAGCCGTCTGGCTGCCATAACCATTGATCCTGTTGCTGAAGTGGCGCTCCACGAAGCACTTCGTGAGATCGACGATGAACGTCGCCTGGTGCTTGCCCCAGAGCAAGGAGCGCTCTTGCTCGAAGAAGTAACTTCCGCCGCGGCGTCGAGCATCGCCGGCGACCCGACACCAGTGGTGATCTGCGGACCGGGCCTCCGTAGGCCTATGCAACGTTTCCTGATTGCTGGGGGACTAGATATTTCAGTCCTTGCCTACCCTGAGATTCCGCCGACGATCGCTATGACAGGGATTGCCGTTGTTGGTGCCGGCACTATCGAGGCGTCGCCTCGACCAATGCTGTCACTGGGAGGAGGATCCAACTAATGAACTACCTGTTTGATGCGTTAAGAGGCTGCGGCCCGAGAGAGTTCAGACATGGTTACTAAGACCAACGTCTCAGACCTTGGCGATGGCACGGTTGTGGTGGAGGCCCCTAGTGTCGAGGCTGCCCTTGACGCGGTGACCAAAGAGTTTGGTCCTACGGCCACCATTGTCGATGCTGAACGTGTAAATCGCGGCGGTGTTGGTGGGTTCTTTTCGAAAGAGATTTATCGAGTCGTTGTCCAACCCACGGGAACCGGCCCGGCACTGTCTAGTCCGGCAGTGTCTAGCCCAGTACTGTCTAGCCCAGCTTCGCCAAATCCAATTGATGTGGTGCGTGGAACCGCAAGTCTGGCCCAGGACGGCGCTGTCGATCTCAGGGATGCCGTTGGCCAGGATGGCCCCATGAGTGCTGTCGATCGGGCTCTGGCCGATGTCGAGATGAGCGAGGCCGAATCCGGATCTGGGTTTGAGGGCACCGACATCGCCATCATCGATGAAGTGAGCGGGGCACCAACCTTTGGCGAAGCACTCCGAGCCGAGTTGCGTTTGCGTGGGAGGCGCCCAGCCACTACCGCAGAGATAGCCCAAGACAACAGTCCGCTTCTCGAGCAAACCGAACTTAACCGTCCGGCTGCGCTGGATCCGATGCAAGTAGTCGATCTTCGCTCGCCGACACGCGACCTTCCTGCAAGCGTCCCTACGAGCCACGGTGCGCCCGTTCCAGATACTGCGGTTGTAGTACCGGCGCAACAGAGCCGGCATCCTCTTGGGCGGACAACCGGTGTGTGTCCTTTGGGTAGCGGGCCAGTGTTGTGGTCGGCCGATGCGCTGTCGCGCGTTGGGTTGCCGTACACACTGATTCGACCACTCGCCGAACTTGACCCAGCCGACGATCTTGCCTGGGTGTATCGGCTGGCCGAGAGTGTGGCTGGATTGTGTGGACCAGTCGATACAACCGACGTTGTGCTCATGGGCCGCAATGTGGGCGTTCTCGCGAACGCCCTCGACCTCCGGGTGGCCGTTAGCCCAGAGGCGCCGGCTCACACGGGAAGTGTTGCCGTCGAAACCGACCTCACCGAGTTCAACGCTACTTACCTCGAGAACGTGGCCGCCGGTCGAGCCATTCACTTGTTTTGTGGAGCTGGTGGCGACTACATGCCTGGCAACCTTGTTGCTGTCTCGTGGTGTGGAGACCATCTGAGTTCGGCACTTCATGTGGCGATCGAGACAGGAGCGCGACTCGGGTATATGGTCCGCGACGATGAGACGATCAGGGTAACCCCGTTCGAACTGGCGCTAGCCGTGCGTGCCCGACTGGCTAGGGGTTGACGGTGGGAAGCGTTCGCCGTGTTCTGGCCGCGCTCGGTCTGGTTGCGATCTTGTGGATCGGCGTTCAGTTGGTGCAGGGAGCATTGTCATTGCCGGACGCCGGCATACGAGCATTCCTCGCTTTGGTCGGCGTTGTGATCGTTTCCAGGCTCGCCGATGTGGGCTTCAGGGCGTTGTTGCACACACTCGACTAGCGACCCCACAGCTAGTGATGGGGTTCGTCGGCTAGGCCATGCTCAGGTCGCGTTCAGGCAACTTGTCGATACCAAGCGTCCCGGCCTTGATTACGGTAACCCCGGCCCAGATGATGCCAGGGTCATGTCTTGTCGCCGAGGCCGCCTGAATAATCTTGACAATCTCGTCATCGGTTTTGCCATGCCGGTTTAGCTCTTCGATGTGATCAGCAACGCCAATTACTCGCGCGTGGAACGGTATGTCCTCGCCTTCGAGTTGGTCAGGAAACCCTGTTCCGTCCCAGTATTCGTGATGATGGCGCACCGCGCTGACAACGTCTTCGCTGGTCGATAGAGCTACATAGTTTGCCCCAGTCGCTGGGTGTTTCTGGTAGGCCTCAAGTTCCTCGCCAGACAGCGTCGAGGGATCTGTCGCTAAGGCGTCTTCATCGCCAACAACCAGGCCGACGTCATGCAACCTTGCTGCCAACCTGAGCCTGATTAGATCGATGCCGTCGATGCCGAGTTCGCGCCCGATAGCGACTGCTACGTCCGCAACCCGGTGGTGATGCTGGGGTCCGTGAAAGGCCTTTCTGTCGACGTGCGCGATAAGGGCCAACATGGCCTCGATCTCGGTGGTGTTGGCCTCGGACAGAGCGAGTTCGTCGCCGCTGACGACGCCACCGGCCAAACTCGCAGCTTGCACCGCGCGTTCGCCCAGTTCGCGCAACGTCCTTGGCTCGTTGGCCACCTCAGGGCCGGCGTGCCCGATAGCTAGGCGAACCGGCTCGCCTCCGGTTGGCGCGAATCCTTCGGCAGCGGTAACCAGGCGGTCGCACAGTTCGGTCGCTTGAGCGTGGTTCATGTTTGCGCCTATGAAGGCGAACTCGACATCGTCGGTCTGGAACATTTCGATGTCCTCGCCGATAATCACCTGGCGAAACTGAAGAACCAGACGCCTGCGGAACAGATCAAGTGCCTGCCGCTCTAGAGATGAAATGGCGGCGCGGTAGTTGGCCACTCTGATGAAAGCGATCCGAGGCAGCGACTCGCCCTGGGTGAGGTCGGCAAAACGGAGCGAGAACGCAGTTCCGGTTGGCAGGTTGGTTATTGGGTCAACTCGGCTGCGAAGCCGCCCGTCGTTAACCGTCTGCTCGATCTCGAAACTGAATCCAGTGACCAACGGCTCGGCGTCTGGCTCTGGCATTGTCCGAGCGATACCGTCCTCGTCGAGCGGGGGAGTGCCCGGACCTGCTTCGGGCTCGAGCCGACAGAGCGTTGCTTCGTTGCCTTCGGCAATCACATGGGTCGCGCCAAGCCGAACTAGGTCGCGGGCCGTCTTCTCACCACCAGCGTGACATACAACAACTGTGGGCGTCTCTGGAGCGGCCTCGGAAATTCGCTGCATAACCGACGCCATACGGATGCGAGGGAGTCGTGTCGACACGACGATGATGGCTGCCGAACCGGCTGCGTCTATGCCGTCGGTGATGTTGGCTGCCATGGCAGCCGATACCCGTTCCTTTGAAGCGCGTGCCAACCACAGGGCCGCTATCTCGACAGACATAGTCATCTATCGGCTGGCTCGCTGCGTCGTTTGAGTCCTCAAGGTAAATGGAACCAATGAGACGTCGAGCCGGTAAGCGAGGCGCCACGGCCTGCTGAGCGAAGAGCGCTAGATGGCAGCCGGTTCAGACTCGTGGACAGTTCGGCCGCTACTCACATCGTGATCGGCGGCCTCGAGTCTGGCCAACCATGTTGATTGTGTCGCCATTGTGGCAAGGTAGGCCGCCCGCCCGCGGCGCCCGGGAGCATCCTCGGGAACATCAGCGACGCCTTGGTACAGCGTTGTAAAGAACCCTCGCATCGAGTTGACCGCTTCAGCTCGAATCTGGGATACGCGTGCTTCGGTCACGTTGAGAGACTCGGCGATCGACTGAAGCATTTCGCCATCGATGTAGTACCGCATGATGACATCGCGTTGAAGCTCAGGGAGCCCTTCCACCGCGGAACGAAGTGTCCCAATCATCTCCCGATTTGCGAGGTTCTCATCGGGAAGCCGCTCTGGTTCTTCTTCGATGATTCGTTCGCCGAGAGACACGCGATCTGGATCCTCGTGGTCGAGGTGAAGTAGCGAAGAGGTCAGCGATGCCGTGCGCCTGGCCGCGAGGGCATCAATTGAAATTCCGAGGGCTTGAGCGATCTCTTCATCGGTCGCATGTCGGCCCCGAGCCGTCTCGATGCGTTCTTCGGCCTCGCGGAGCTCGCGCATCTGCCTGCGGAGGCTTCTGACGGCCCAATCGCGCTTTCTGGTCGAGTCGATGATCGCGCCGCGGATGCGGATGCTGGCGAACCGAGCGAACGGAACACCAGTCTCGGCGTTGTACGAGCGTGACGCCTCAACCAGGCCGATGGCTCCCGCGCTCCACAGTTCGCCACGATCGACGTGGCGCGGGAAGCGGGTAGCTACCTGGTTGACGATGTGCTGGACAAGCTCGACATGGCTTGCGGCCAATTCGTTGAGCTCGAGTTTCCTTTCGTCTTGCTGATCGTCGCCACTTCCAGAGCGTTGCTCGTGGTCGTTGTCTCGTGAACTTTGAGGCACTTTCACGCCCTCCCTCTGGGCACCCCGGTGAACTGTGCGCTAACTCCGTCGGTCGGATGGCCGCGAAGTTGAGCGAATCGGGAACAAACATGTGCTGGTTAGGTCAGCCTGTCAGTGTGGCGCACTCGCGGGCCCGGGCCGTGGACCCACCGGCGCACTGCTGGCGATTCTGAGTACTGGTCTGATCGAATCTCGCGATCCAATGGCCTTGTGCCGGTGTGACTACGGTCGACTGAAGTTGATGTATGAGTATCGCCGACGTCACGTCGAGGATTTCTGAGATCCAAGCGCGCTTCGGCGTTCAATCGCCAGTAGGTGTGTTCAAGGGACCGTCGGCTGCCGATTTTGCGGGAATCGCAGATCTTGAGGACGTCGCTCGGGCTATCGAACCCGACCATGTCGATCCTCCGGGTACTCCAGCCCATGTGCATCCCGCTTCGGATGGACCGTTGACCGCGACGGTCGCGGCTGCTCTACAAGTTCAACGCGATGGAGTTGATCTCAATTCGAGCAACTCTGTCTACTTCGGAATGCCACTGCCCGATGAGGTCTTGACCTCAGACTTCGGGCTCCGGTCCGATCCCTTCACCGGCGAGTCCAGAATGCACAGAGGGCTTGATCTCTCGGCACCGACTGGCACACCCATTCGGGCTACTGCCGGTGGCACTGTTACGTGGGCTGGCGCTCAGGGAAGTTATGGCGAACTCGTCATCATCGATCATGGTGGCGGGATCGAGAGTCGTTATGCCCATCAATCCCGGGTTGGCGTACAGGTCGGCGAGGCTGTTGAGGCTGGCCAGGTAATCGGCGAGGTCGGCTCGACAGGCCGCTCTACCGGTCCGCATCTTCATTTCGAGCTTCGGATAAATGGCGAAGCGATCGACCCAACACCGTGGTTGAACGACGAGAAACGTGAGGCGATCGCTCCATGAACATCGAGACAAATGATGATGCAGGGTCGGCGGACGGGTTAACTATCGACCTGACCCTTGTTGATGGCCAGTCGGATACTGAACTAATGCCGACGCAAACAGAACGGGCACTCGTCGACGCAGTGGCCGCTGAGCGTGCAGCTCTTGGCATCGTTCTAGCGAGGGCTCACACAGTGATGCTGCTTCAGGCCGGCGGTGGGTTCGATCAACTCGAGCGCGGCGTGCGAGATCTAGATCTGGCTTCGACCGCGCTACAGAGTTCGTCTACGGCCCGTGAGCGGTCAGCGAGTCCTGTAGTTGGTGATGTGGTCGATGGACGCGAACTAGTCGATCGCTGTCCGAAGAACATAAAGCCGCTCATCGAACAGATGATCGCTGAGCAGCGCCAGATGATCCGCGAACTCGGCGTGACCCGCGAATCCATCGTGAAGCTCGCCGATGTGGCCCAGGATTCCATCAGCCGACGCCGGGTCGAACTCGACCGCCAGTCGTCTGGGTTAGTTACCTACTCGCCAACTTGAGGTTTACCCAGGCGGGGGTGGTATCGGCTTTGCTGCGCCCGGTGAGCTGTCCGGGCGCCTGGCCTGAAGGAGCGGCGATGTTAGATCTGCCGAGCGGGCTGCCGCGACGTTCTCTTCAACGACCTGACGGAAGACTTCTTCGCGATGGACGCTGACCGATCGAGGCGCGTCGATCCCGACTCGAACTTGGTCGCCGCGCACATCGATGATGCGCACGGTTATGTCGTTTCCGATGATGACCGCTTCGCCTTTTCGGCGTGAGAGCACCAACATCAGGTAATGCCGTACAAGTTGTTCACGAGAGGTCGACCCTAGCCCGAAGCGGCCATTCCGAGTCGGCGAGAACTACCTGCCTGGCCGCATTGGAGTCGACGTTGACAACGAACGGGCCCATTAGGTTTACGTAAACGCAGCCTTCGTCGGCGTCGAGGACAACCGGATTGAAGATGGTCATCTGCTCAGAAGAACTGATGCCGAGCTCGCTCAGGTCGGTGTTGGGAAGGTCGGGGTTGTAGTCGGGAAACAACAACCATGGCTGGGTGACGACTATCGAAACCTCACCATCGACGGAGCGAAGAAGTTGAAAGAGCGCGTCGGGTGGGGCGTCAGCGCTGACGCTCGTGAGAACAAACTGTGTTACCGCGGGAAGACCAATAATCCCACCCTCGAAGCGCAGAATGGTCGGCTCCTCGGTTACGGACATCTGTCTAGTGTCTCGCGTCGAAGACGAATCTGCTGTGATCATCGGAGATAATTCATGAGCGTCGGCTGGACAGCTCTGGCGATTGCTCCCAGGGTTGCCTGAAGAGCTACCTCCTGGGTAGTTATCTCCATGACTGCTTCGGCTAGATCGACATCTTCAATCGATGAAAGTTGAAGCTGTAACGTCTCGTCGATCTGGAGATTTCGGCCCATCGCAACTTCGATTCGGTTTCCGACTGCGCCCAACCTAGCGAGGCCTCCCTCCAGCCTTCTTGCCGATCGGTCGAGGGCATCAAGGCCAGCTGAGACAGCTACCGGATCGCCAGTGTTCACGTCGGTGATGATCTGTTCGATCACGTCGAATACCGCCTCGCCATCGGCGAAGCCGAAGATCTCTTCGCCTCGCACGTTGACGGTCACCGCTTCGTTATCGGTCACGCGGCGAAGTAGAGCACCGTTGTCGCCGGTGTAGGTCCAAGTGCCAGCAACGTCGGTAACGGCGCTGTTCGCCGAGTGGCCAGAGAACAGGCCCTGACCCAGGTAGCCGCCATTGGCTAGCTCAACCATCTCTTCTCGGATCGAGTTGAGCTCTTGTGAGATTGCATCTCGTTCGCTTGGTTGCAATGTGCTCGATCCGCGGATCGTAAGATCCCTGGCTCGACGAAGCGTGGTGAGCATTTGTTGAATCTTGGTGTCGGCAAGATTGATTCTGGTCTTGCCGTCTTCGGCATTTCGTTGGGCCTGCTCGACCGCTCTGCGTTCGGAGCGCAACGCTAATGAGGCGTTCATGCCGGCGACGTCTTCTGATGACGACGTGAAGTTCTTGCCCGTAGCCAGCCGACTCTGGGCCTTTTCGAAGCTCCCGAGGCGCTTCTGAAGCCTGAACAGCGTTTGGTCGACGAGCGTCTGGGTAGAAATACGCATTGATAGCTCCGTCAGCGTCCGACTATGCCGGTGCGGTTGATGAGTGTGTCCAGCGCCTGGTCGGCTGCGGTGATGATGCGGGCTGCGGCTTCGTAGGCTCGCTGATAGCGGATCAGCTCGATCATTTCCTCGTCGAGGTTGACTCCGTGAGCAGACGACCTTGACAGCTCAGCCGCCAATCTAAGGTCGGCCTGTGCGGTCGCTTGGGCAAGGGCAGCCGATGTGCGGCTGCCAACTTCGGAGACGAGTCCCCTGGCCGCGTCGAGAAGTGAGCTTGTGGCTCCAGCTGCCGTGAGATCGTTCCTGAGCTGTGAAAGAGAAAGAGCGTTGTCGCCGTTATGAATCGGAAATGGTGTTCCGTCGACTGCAGCGAGAGCGAAGTCCGCTGTACTGGCCAAAGCCACGAAGACGGTTCCAGCTGGGTCGGTCGGGTTGAAGTCCAGCAGGTTCGTGCCTGCAACTCCGCTATCGGAGAACCCGGCTGCATGTTTGGTGTTTAGGGCGGCGACTAGGTCTGTGGTTAGGTCGTCTAGCTGGCTCAGGATCTGCGGGGCGTCGTCTAAAATGAACTTTTGTAGTCCGCCTATGGTTCCGCCGACCCTGAGGGTGAGGCCGTTTTCGTGCGTTAGCTCTTGGGTGGTTGAATTCCAATCGAGCTGGCGGGCAGTGATTCCATCGACCAGCGACAGTCCGTTGAGGCTTACTCTGACGTGGCCGTTGTTGGTGTAGGTAACCGTCGCACCAATGTCGTTGACCAATGAGTCGATGAGTAGATCGCGGCTGTCGAGTAGATCATTTGGTGTCGTGCCCGTTGCCGCAGAGCGTCCGACTGCTTCGTTAAGCTGCGCGATTTTCGCAATTGTGTCGTTGATGCTGATGAGGCTTGTCCCTACCCGACTACTGGAATCTGTGACCAGATCGTCCATGCCGGTCGAGATCGAGTTGAGTCGGGTCGTTATTACGTCGAGCTGATTCTTGACAGCGGTCCGGCGGCCCTGGTCGCTTGGATCCAAGGCCAGATCTTCGAAACCGGACCAGAGATCGTCGAGAGCTGAGGTGACTCCGTAGTCGGGTTCGGCAAGCAGCGATTCGGCTCTCGATAGGAGTTCGGCGTTGGTTTCAAATGCTGAGGTCTGAGCCGACGCCGACCTGACTCGTTCGTCGAGAAAGGCATCGCGTGCTCGCGTGATGTCCTTGATGCTCGTTCCTTGACCTACCTGTCCGACCTGAATATCGCGTGCTCGCAGCTGACCTTGTTCTACTCGTTGTCGGGTAAAGCCCTCGGTGTTGGCGTTGGCGATGTTGTTCGAGGTGGTATCAAGACCTATCTGCGCAGCGGTGAGGGCGCTGTAGCCCGTGTTTAGCGACTGGATCGGCATGGCTAGATCCGTCCGTCCAAGAGGCGTGGTCTGTTTGTTCTGAGACCGGCGGCGTCGTAGGTAACTTGAGCCTCGGTGATTAGTGGTTCGACTGTGGCGTCGGGTCCTATGAGGCCGCTAATGGTGGTCTCGGTCAGGTTCAGATTCGACCGAGAAGCACTTTCGGCTTGCCGGAGCTCTTGTCTGGTTCGTTCAGCAATCCGGCGGAGATGTGTCATTCCCTTGGCCAGTTTGTAGCGCCACTGTTCTGGAGCGCGCTCGGCGCAGGTTGCAAGTGATTGTTCGCTGGATCCGAATTGCAATGCCTGTGCTACGCGCTGAGAGAACTTATCCAGCGTTGCGGCACACGAGCGATGGTCGGCCAAGGCCAGCGCGAGCTGTTCGATCGCTCCTTCCATCTGGGATCTATCGTCGGCCGATGCAGTCAGTCGGAGCACTGTTGAGCGGTACTCGACTTCCCTTAGAGAATCGATGGTGTCGTTTAAGTGCGCGATCAACTCATCGAGCGAACTCCCGAGAGAGTCGGCGCGATGCAGCATTGGGGTGGATACCACCTCATCGGCGCTTTGCAGTGTCACACTGGACTACGTCGACCGCCCAATGGACCGATCAAGCCTGGCGAACCGTCTAGGTAGAACTGCCCAGCGAAATTGTTCTAGAAATTGTCTTGATAACTACTTAACCGCACCAGCCACCCGTCGACTTGCGCTAACGATGACGGAGTCCAGTTGGGTACTGGCTCCCTTGGAGGGAATATGAAAGAGAACTCAATCGATCTTCGGGAGCAGCCGGGAACAGTGGCTGTTGACGACGCTGACGGGCTCCGTGCCCGCTTCGTCGCTCTCGAAGAAGAGAATGCGCATCTTCGTTTGCAGCTGGCCGTGATGTCTTCTACCGACAGCATCACCGGGCTCGCCAATCGAACTGGCATAGTCGACTCCATCGAGATGGCACTTCACCGTCTCGTCAGGATGGGCGAACCATTCGCCGTTGTTGGTGTGAGGTTCGCCGAACTTGCCGGCCTCGATCTCACGCGAGACAGAATCGACGCGGTTCGTGACCTCGGCGCGCTTCTAGCCGCCTGCCTTCGCGATGTTGATCAGGTTGGTCGTCTCGACGAGACCACCTTTATGGTGATCCTCGCCAACGTTCCCACGGATCATGTCACGACGGTCACCGACCGAACCACAGCGACGATACGAGCCATGACTGCCGCGGCAACCGTCGACGTCGAGTTGAAGGCACTGTTTGCTTCGGTGTCGATAGCGCGATCCGAAGCGGCGATCGAGGTCGAGACCATCTTCGACTCGATTGACGATCTGCTTGGGCGTGGCGACGAGAGCGTGCTCGTTCTCTAGATGTCGTCGTTCTCGAGTGCCGCGCGAATAGCCGACCACGCGGCAGATCGGGTTCGCTCAATTGTCGACCATTGTGTGGAGATCACCACTTCGCCAGGTTGAAGTTTCGGGTCCACCGCGATTTCTACATCGTCGCGGGTGATACCAGCTGCGACCATGGCCATGTCGTCGACGTGCACACTCAGTGTTACGGCGGTGTCAGCGAGGTTGGACAACTCGGCGCGGACGGCCTGTAGAACGGCTTGTCCACCATCGTGCGGTGTTCGGTCGACTACCACGGTGGCGATTGACTCGGCGAGGGTTGCAACCTCGTCGGTAAACGCTCCTCGATGGTCCACCGTGAGCGAACGAACTTGCTCCGTCGAGATGTCGATGGCGCGTGTCAGCGCCTCGATGCGCTCAGTTGCGAAAGTCCGGCCATCGATCACGCCGCTGGCGTATGCGTTGTCGGCCGCGGTTGTAACAAGGCTCTGGACGTGCGCAGCTAGCTCGGGATCGAGTCTGAGAACCGTTTCAGGTGAAGGCTGAGCCACCGAACGACCGCTCGGCATGCCCGGCTCATCGGTGGTTGGGAGCGAGCTGATTGCTGCCCCGCGGAGAACCGTTGGATAGCTCGAGACATTGATGGAATTGCTTGGGGCGGCGCGTACAACAGTAGGGCGCGTGTGTTGCGTAGCCGGAGTCTGAATCATTTGTGCTGCTTCGTTTTCATTGGGTCATTCGATCAGTCCGCCGTCGGCACCAGCTCGCATTGTGATGCGGCCTTCCTCCTCGAGTTGGCGAATCACGGTCACCACCGCGGTTTGGGCGGCATCGACTTCGCTGACCTTCACCGCGCCCAGGAATTCGAGCTCGTCGCCGAGGGCCTCTGCTGCCCGCTCGGACAAGTTACGGAAGACACAGTCTTTCACCTCGGGTTTCACACCCTTTAGGGCGAGGGCAAGTTCCTTCGTGTCGACGATGCGCAACACTTCCTGGAGGTCCTTGTCGGTCATCTCGACGATGTCCTCGAACACGAACATTAAGGCTCTAACTTCTTCTGCGAGCGTTGGGTCGTTGTCGCCGAGGTGAGTCATTATCGACTTTTCAGTGGTTCGATCCGCGCTGTTGAGCAACATTGCCAGGCCCTCAGCGCCAGCAATGCCTGTGGCCAGGTCGGCTCCGGTCACATTGCCGAGGCGGGTTCGAAGCGAGACTTCGACGGTCCGGATTACATCGGGTGTTGCCGGTTCGAGCCTGGCGATTCGTTTGGCAACGTCGCCCTGCAAGCTTGAGGGCAAGCTGCTGATGATCTCGGCGCCTAGATGAGTCGGTAGGTGACTGATGACGAGAGCGACTATCTGCGGATGCTCGTCGACGATGAATCGGACGATTTGTTCGGCTTCGAACTGGGCTAAGAAACCAAACGGGCGGTTCTGGGCTGCGTCAAGCAGCCGTTGGATCATCTCGTCACTGCGGCTGCCTTGCCACGTCTCGAGCAGCGTCCTGGCAAAGTCGATTCCGCCTAGGACTTCACCGTCTTCGCCGGCTGCGGTGTTCCAGAACTCTTCTAGAACCCCATCGAGCGTGCCACCAGCCACGCGGCCGAGCCGCGCTATCTCCTGGGCCATCGATTCGACTTCGACCTCTTCCATGTACGACAGGAGGCCGGCCGCCTGCTCGGGGCCGATGGCAATCAGCAAGGCTGCGGCCTTTTGTTTGCCCGTCATGGTGGCTGCTTCAGACATGGATCAGATCAGCCTTCAGCGAGCCAGCCGCGAAGCAGCGCAGCCATGTCTTCAGGTTGACGTTGGACCAGATCAATTACGTCACCACGAACTCCTGATTGACCGCCGGCTTCTTCGGTTGTTCCGACGCCACGGGGAAGTTCACCGGCTGCACCCGGATCAAGAGCCCCACCAGCGGCTGGTCCTGCCAGTAGCGCGGCCGCCTCGTCACGAAGGTCCACGTCGTCATCGTCGTCGGTAGCCGAGAGCTTCTTACGGCGCGACATCAATAGGAGTCCGACGGCGGCTATGACAATGGCTAGGCCGCCCACAGCTTGGGGGATTAGGGCGAGAGGGCTCGCCGCGGCCGGCTCCGGGACGGTGTCCAGAAGCGACGAACCGTCTGAAGGCTCGGAAACCTCGGGGAAAGGAGTAGCGGTAACCGACAGGGTGTCGCCTCGTTCAGGGCGTAGACCAATTCCGGCCGAGATCAAGGCCTCAAGAACTGCAGCTTCTGGTACAGCGGCGCCAGTAATGGAGCCGTCGTCCACAACAACCCCGATGTGGATGGCCTCGACGTCACCCGGCGCGTTGATGGTGCTCGTAATCACGTTGCTGACGCCGTACTCGGTTGCGGTGTCGATCTTGCTGTAGTCGATCGCCCCTTCACCGTCGGCCGTGTCGGCGGTGTCGCCGTCGACGCCAGCAACTCCACCAGGCGCCTCGGACCCTGGCCCGGTAAACGTCTCGTTCGACGAGCTCTCGCGGATTGCTATTTGACTGGTGTTGTCGAACGTTTCCGTTCGCGATTCGCTTCTGTCGAAATTGAGCTCGGCTCTGACCATTACGGTTGCCCGGTCGCCAGCGCCCGTCGTCAACAGAAGCCTGGTGATGTCGCTCTCGAGCCGTTGTTCGAACTCGATGGTCCGCAGGACGTCGCGACCGTTGGCGGTCGTTGCGTCGGTGCCATCGGCAGCGACTCTCAGGGTGCGGCCCTGAAGATCGACAATGGTTACGTCGTCGATGGCGAGGTTCTCTACTGAGCCGGCTATGAGGGCTGCAACGGCATCAGTTTCTCCCAGCGTAAAGTCGGTGGGCACGTCGAGCACGACCGAGGCTTCGGCTGCATTCGGGTCTCCAAAGAGTCCTGTGTCTGGAACTACAAGATGAACAGTTGCCGCGGTGATTCGATCGAAGTCTCGCAACGTTCTCGCTAGCTCGCCCTCAAGGGCCCGCTGGACGTTGATACGTTCGAGGTTCGAGCTAACCGCAAGACCTTGATTGTCCAGCAACTCATAACCAACACGCTCGGGATTGTCGCTGGTAGCGATTCCTGCGGCACCTAGCCCGGCCATGGCCGTGCCCAACTGACTTCTGGCTACGGTCACACGGGTACCTGCCGCTTCAACCTGGTAGTCGACGCTTAGCCGGTCGAGTTCGGTTGTGATGTCTGCCAGTTCTTCTGAGTCGATGCCCGATGCCAACACTGAATATGAGGGCGAGCTGATCCACTGGAAGAACATCACCGCCGACAACGCCACTACGGCAACTGCCGCACCGATCGAAACCTTGTGGGCCAACGGCAGGGCCTGGGCCATGGTCGCAAAGCGATCTTTGGGTGTTATGGACGGTTCGGCCATCAGATGAGTACCTGCGCGACCTGAGGTCGCCTGCACTAAGGCTCGTCCATGAGCACGGATTTGTTGTGCTGGTTAGGTCGACGGTTCAACCGCGCGGTCAAGGGTTCGACGGGTTGAAACCATTTGGATTTTTCAGACAGACGCGGATGTCATCGTCCTAGGCGCTTAGTCCCAACGTATGTGCGTCTTGCCTTCGAACCGCGCTGGAGAGTCGAGCTCTCGGAACGATTGGTCTCTAGCCGCTTATTCAGCTCTGCGGCCGCATCGACGGCGTCGGCTTGAAGCTTGCTCAAGCGGTCTTGCTGGGCTGTGGTTGGCGCAGCTGGAGTGCCTTCTGGGCGGGAGAATATCTGCGTCTCGAGCTGGCCACCGTGGTCGAGAACGAACCAGATCTCATCCACTCGATCCTCGAAATCGTCGAGGAGATCATCCCAGTCAAGGTCTGGTGCCGACGAGATCATCGGTTGTTACGCGGAAGCAGGCTCGTAAGGAAACCGCCCTGGTTCTGGAGTTGAGCCAAGGCCTGTTCCATGGCGGTGAACTCCCGGCGAAGTGAGGCTTCCCTGAGAATCATCCGTTGTTCGAAGCTTTCAATGCTCTCGTCGGCATCTTCGATTCTGGTGTCCCACTCGCCTCGGGCTCTCGCGATCGTGCCGTCGATACCTTCATGCAGATCAAGCCAAGCATCCAGCCGACTTCCTAAGCCGGGTGGTTCCTACGCTTCCGACCAGATACCCGCCGCCGCCGACTTCGACTGCCGTAGCCGAAACTCGAACCTGGAGTCCGTTCGGATCGCCCGAAGTGGCTGCGAGCACATCACCAACCCCGGTTGTGGTTTGGCCGCCGATTGAGCCGACAATGTCGATTCCGGTTGTCACACCGTCGAGGCCGAAGGCTTGATCGTTGGTGATTGTGAGCACAGCCAACGAACCGTACGCTCCTGGCGCGGACATCTGAATAGCGGGCGAGCCGGCTGCGTCGCCCAATTCGGCGAGAACCGCGGTCAGTCCGGCAGCTATGAGTCCTGCGTTGATGGCCGTGATGGCTTGGTTGATGTCGGATCCGGTAGCCACGTTGACGGTCACGCTGGTGCCGCCAAAGTCGATGGTGAGGTCTTCGTCCTGTGCCGGTGCGCCATAGGCAGAACCCACCACAAGCGGAATCTCGGGGGCAACGTCGACGACCACGTCATAGGACCCAGATATCGTTGAACTACTCGTAGCCAAGACGGCCAGGTTTGCGTTCACGGCTGCGGTGTCCTGGACGAACATCGACACTACGTTGTCGAAGTCGGTTTCGAGAGCAGCAAGCAGAACGTCATCATCGATCTCGTAGGTGCCGTCGCGCTGAATCGAGATGCCGATCTGACCAATAGCGGTGAATTCGCCACCGTTGGGGACAAGCTCACTGAGTGCAGATTGGAGTGTTAACACCATGTTTCTAGCGGTTCGGTCACCTGTGAGCGGCGAACCCCGGACCGAGGCAGCGTTGAAGTCGGTCTGGGACTCGATCTCGCTTAGAAGGCCATTGGCCGACGTGAACACATCTTTGATCGCTTCGAAGGCACCGTCCGCGTCGCGGGCAACCGTGATGTCTACTGGCGTGGTGGTTGTCGCGCGGGCGGTAAATGACAGCCCATCGAGCACATCAGTGAACACATTGGTCGAGCGAGTCAACTGCAGGCCGGTGATGGGATCACCGAGCCTTGCGATGGCGTCTTGACCCTGGGCCAACGTATCGATCGTCCCGAATGCGGATATGTCGCTTGAGGCCGTAAAACTTGCAGACGCGCCCGATTCTGTGGCGCCGAGCAGCAGTCGGTAGTCGTTTTGCGATACCTGAATCACCGAGGCGGACACACCAAGGCCTGCTGAAGAGATCTCTGCTGCCAGTTGGTCGAGCGTCGTCGCCGCGTCGGTCGTGAAGTCCGTGGGCGACCCGTCGACGCTAAGCGTGAAAGTTCCTGCACCCACCAGCGCGTCGGACTCCGGTAGTCCGGAACCTGTAGCCACTTGATGCGTGGCGGCGAGCTGTTCGATGCTGACGCTGAGAGTACTGGGGGTCGGGCTTCCGTCGAGGGAAACAGTAACGGCGTCTTCGTTGGACGATGTCACCGAAACAAACCCGTTGAAGTCTGCGACGGACCTCACCTCATCGACGCTCGTTCGAAAGTCCGACAACTTGGTAGTGATCGACGTCCAAGCGTTCAGCTTGCCGTTGTAATCGGCCCGCTGAGCGTTCAGCCGTCCGATGGGCAACCGCTCGAGCTGCATGAGGCTGTTGACGATCGCGTCGGTATCAAGCCCTGATGCGATGCCACTGAAACTAAATGTTGGGGAGACCATTGAAGGCTTCGATTCCTATGATCGACGCACCTTGGCTGACGATCGTCCTCTTGGGTTCCTATCGGCGTAGCCGGCGAACTAGTTGAGTCAGTCTGTCCATGCTGTTAGTTGAGGAGTTCGAGTACCGCTTGTGGTGTTGTGTTGGCCTGGCCGAGCATTGAGATAGCGCTCTTCGACAGGATTTGCGCACTCGTGAGAGTGACCATCTCTAGGGCGATATCCGCGTCGCGAATGCGACTCTCCGATGCGCTGAGGTTCTCGCGTGCCACTAGCAGATTGTCGATTGCGTGTTCTAGCCTGCCAGTTTTTGCGCCGAGGGTGCCGCGTATTGCCGATGTCTGGTCAAGGGCACTATCGAGGGCTGCAATTGCGGCGTCTGGATCGTTGACAAGGTCAAGCGTTGACAACACCCCGCCAGCGAATACACCTGGATCGGTGCGAAGGTCGTCGGAAATCTCAAGTCTGTCACCAGGCGCCGAACCGGTGCCAATCTGGAACACCAGCGGTGCTGTGGAGAAATCTTGGAAAACGCGGGTGCCGCCAAACGTCGTTCTGGCACCAATGGCCTCGATTTCATCGATCAGTTCTTGGACCTCGATCTGTTGCGGTTGACCAGTGGTTGAGCTGGTGTTGGCGGCGTCGATCGCTAAGACGCGCATTCGCTGCAACATCGATTGGACCTCGCCGAGAGCACCTTCGGCGGTCTGAAGAAAACTCACACCATCCTGAGCGTTCTGAGTAGCTTGGATCGTGCTACTAACTTGAGTGCGGAGACTTTCGGACCGGACAAGTCCAGCCGCGTCGTCGGTCGCACGATTGATCTGTTGACCAGATGAAAGTCGCTCGAGCGTTCGGTTGGTTAGCGTGGTGTTCGCGGTCAGGTTTCTGTACGCAGAAAAGGCTGCCGGGTTTTGGTTTATCCGCACGATGTCCCTCCATGGCTTACCCGGAGACCATCGTGGTCATCCATATGGGTTTGTGCATGAAGGGTCGACGAACAGGTGCGCCGGGTAAGGTGTTTGCTCTCGAAGCCTGAACTAGCTGGCGTGCTGACCCAGTTCTACCGACTCGAACCAGGCCTCACGAAGTTCGCCGAAGATCTTTGCGATTGAGGCCAACTCCCGTGCGTTTTTGTTCAGGTTGGCTCTCAGTAGCTGCTCGTGGCTGAAATCGTACAGAGCTCGCAGGTTCTCAGCGATTTCTCCGCCCGCTTCTGCATCGAGCGAGAATCGGAGTTCGTCCACGATTCGTTGCGCCCGAACCAGTTCGTCATGGGCGACTTCGTGGTCGCCCGTGATGTCAATCGCCTGCGTCGACCGTTCAATGGCAACCAGCAGTCGGTCATAGAGCATTGTGATCAGGCGGGCTGGAGTGGCCGTAGACACCGATTGCTGTAGGTAGTGATCTCGCACAAATCCTCGAAACTCAAGTGGTGGGTTGACCCGTTGAACAGAGACTGCACGGAGCTAACGCGTTCCCCACTCTGTAGTCGGCGAGAACCCGGACGTTTCAAGTACGTCAGGGCTCTCGCCGACCTAGGAGGGTGCGCAAGCGGCGTGCTACCGCAGCTCAACCGGCTTTTAGCCGAGCAGGGACAGAATCGACTGCGGTGCCTGGTTTGCTTGAGCGAGCATCGCGGTGCCGGCTTGGGCCATGATCTGGTTTCGGGTGAACGAAACCATTTCGAGGGCCATG
>JAADHX010000098.1 GCA_013151655.1 Actinomycetota bacterium | reverse complement strand
ATTCAAAGCAGTGCACACGACCCTGATGCTCGTTTCGCTGGGACTAGCGGGCTGGGCTGTTGCCTATATACGGCGAACGGTACCCGCGACCTGACCACGGCGGGTAACTTCGGCGCCTATGACCGACGTTCACCCAGACCGGCTCCACCAATTCGTCACGGCCGTCACAGCTGGCCTTGGTTCTGACCCGCTGGAACAACAACTCGTGGCCGATCAACTGGTGGGGGCCAACTTGGCAGGCCACGACAGTCATGGGGTTGGCATGTTGCCAACCTATGTCGACGGGGTCAGCCATGGCCGACTCAAGGTCAACGGCCATGTCAGCGTTGCTCGAGACGATGGAGCCATCGTTGTTCTCGACGGAAATCGTTCGTTCGGGCAGGTGACTGGGTTCGAGACCATGGAGATTGCCATCGAGCGAGGTCACGAACATGGGTTAGCCCTCGTTGGCCTGCGAGACAGCTTTCATATCGGGCGCATTGGGCACTGGGCCGAGCAGGCAGCAGCCGCTGGTCTGATCTCGATGCACTTCGTGAACGTGGCCGGACATCATGCCCTCGTTGCACCCCATGGCGGGCGAGAGGCCCGGTTCGCGACAAACCCGTTTTGCGTCGCAATTCCGGCTGCCGACAACTCGCCATCGGTGCTTCTCGACATGGCCACCAGCCGGATCGCTCTTGGTAAGGCCAGGGTGGCAAATAACGCTGGGGTTAAGGTGCCCAATGGAACTGTCATCGGCACCGACGGCATCCTCACCGACGACCCCGGCGTAATGTTCAGTTCGCCGCCTGGCGCGCTGGTCGCAATGGGCGAACACAAGGGCAGCGGGCTGGCGATCGTATGTGAGCTGCTTGGCGCCGCGCTACTGGGTGGGACGACGCTTCAGCCCAAGAATCCGGGCGATGGCAGCGTACTAAACAGTATGACGACAATTGTCATCAAGCCAGGGGCCGTCGGCGATCCGGTCGGGTTGCGTAGTGAGGTCGACTCGTTTCTTACGTGGGTCCGGTCGAGCGAGCTGGCCGAGGGATCCGACGAGGTGCTAACCCCAGGTCAGCCAGAGAAGCGCGCCAGGATTGCACGAGCAACCGGAATACCCATTGATTCCGGGACGTTTGGCGAACTAGTAGCTGTGGCGACTCAAGTGGGAGTCGACGGCGAAGCACTGCTCGCGGGTGCCTAGAGAGATCCGCGCCCTCGGCGCAGGTCGGCCTACACCAAAGTCGGTGCTTCTACAAATCGCCCTCGGTTTCACATTTGTAGGTGTGTGGCAGCGCTCTTGATCTTTAACAAAAGACCGCCGTTGGTGTTTGACCGGTCCACCGTAGGCACCTAATGTTCCCGCAGTCGTTGTGACCACAGTCACGCGAAACGCGCCCGGGGGAACGGGCCAAACTTCAACCGAGGGGGACCCGTTGGCGGCAGAAGCTGCAAATCCGAATGACACGCTCGCTAACGAGCCTCTGTTGGTCGTCAACGATCTCAAGACCCACTTCGTTACACCGCGCGGCGTCGTTAGGGCCGTTGATGGTGTCAGTTTTAGCCTCGACCGTGGCAAGACCATCGGCATCGTTGGCGAGTCCGGATCCGGCAAGACGGTTCTGGCCCGCACGATCATGAAACTGAACCTCGGCAGCAACGTGGTCACTACTGGGTCGGTGCGCTACCAAGGCCGCGAGATGCTCGACCTGAGCTCCCGCGAGATGCGCAAATATTGGGGCAAAGAAATCTCGATGGTCTTCCAAGACCCAATGACTTCTCTTAACCCGGTGGTTCGGGTAGGTCGTCAGGTCACCGAGCACCTTCGCCATCACCTCAAGATGGATAAAGCCGCGGCCAACGACACCGCACTTCAGCTGCTCAGGCAGGTGCGTATTCCTGAGGCCAAGAAACGACTGCGAGCTTACCCTCACGAACTCTCTGGTGGTATGCGTCAGCGGGTGTCGATCGCCATCGCAATGGCGTGTGGTCCCAAGCTCCTTTTGGCCGACGAGCCCACGACGGCTCTCGATGTGACCGTCCAGCATTCCATTATGAACCTCCTGGCGAACGAACAACAAGACCGAGACATGGCCATGATCTTGGTTACCCACGATCTGGGCGTTGTCGCTGGTCGCACTGACGAGATCGCGGTCATGTATGCCGGCCGAATCGTCGAAAAGGCGCCAACATCGGTGCTGTTCTCCAACGTACGCATGCCGTACACCGAGGCACTGCTGCGCTCGATCCCGCGCACAACCCATCGTAACCACACCCGCCTAGCGTCGATTCCCGGACGCCCGCCAGATTTAATCAATCCCCCAACCGGTTGTGCCTTTAGTCCGCGTTGTGCCTATGCACAGGACCGCTGCTTCGACGAGTTACCGCCGCTAGTCGAGGCTGGGCCCGGCCACACCTACCGGTGCCACCTCCCGGTAGGTAGCGACGAAAACAAGGCTGCGTTCGAAGCCAACGTCGCCAAAGGCCTGCCCCAAGCAGTTTCGATTCAGGCCCACGACCAATCGGTGGCGGCACAAGAGGTGAGCGCCTAATGGCTGGCACCGGCAAGCTTCACCTTCGCGACCCAAACGACGTCATGCTTCGGGTCGAGGACCTAACAGTCGAGTTCCCCGTCGGCGGTGGCGCAACTGTCAAGGCAGTCTCTGGTATCAGCTTCGACATCAAGCCAGGCGAAACGCTGGGTTTAGTGGGCGAGTCTGGCTGTGGCAAGTCGACCACGGGCAAAGCCATAATTCAGCTGCCTCCACCAACCTCGGGTTCGGTGATTCTCGGCGGCGGCGACTTGACCGAGTTGTCAGGCGAAGCTCTGCGTCGTAAGCGCACTGAGATCCAGATGATCTTCCAAGATCCGATCTCCTCACTAAACCCCCGCCGCAAGGTTGGCAAGGTAGTTTCCGAACCAATCGACGTGTGGGGGCTCGCAGGCGAGGACACCGAATCACCTGCGATGCTCGAAGCCAAGCGCACCCGGCTGATGATGGCCGGTTCGGTGGCAATCATTGTGATTGGTTTCTTCATCACCAATCAGTTTTGGAACCTGGCCTTGGCGATCATCGTCGCGGTTGTCCTTGCCGCGCTAACTGCGTTCGGCCGCAGAACGTACCGCATCTCCAACGCCGAGCGACTCGACGCCATCCCCAAAGGATCTCCCACGGTCGCCCGTCTGCTCGAACAGGTAGGCATCGACCCAGAGGTCGCAGTCGACAAACACGCCCACGAGTTCTCGGGAGGCCAGTGTCAACGAATCTCGATCGCTCGAGCACTGTCAACAGACCCCAAGTTGCTCATCTGCGACGAGCCGGTGTCTGCGCTCGATGTGTCGGTCCAGGCACAAATCCTCAACCTGCTCGAAGATCTTAAGAACCAGTTTGGGTTAACACTGGTGTTTATCGCCCACGACCTCGCCGTGGTGAAGAACATCAGCGACCGTGTTGCTGTCATGTACCTGGGCAAGATGTGCGAAGTCTCTGAGGCCAACGATCTCTACGACCGGCCAGCACACCCCTATACAGCGTTGCTGCTCGATTCGGTTCCGGAACCAGACCCAACCGTCGAACTCGACACCGACATGGTCGAAGAGGGCGATCTTCCATCGCCCATAAATCCACCATCGGGATGCCGGTTCCGTACTCGCTGCCCCTATGCCGACGATATTTGTTCGGCCGAGGAACCCCAGCTTAGATCTGTGGGACAAGACCACTTTGTGGCGTGTCACCACCCACTAGTCGAACCTGTGGAGGTGTCACTGGCCACTGACTGAGCCGGCAACGGAGGGCGCTGGCCCAAATTAGGAAACCAAGGACAGATTCCCGGGCTCAACGAGCTCATAGGAGGGAAACCATATGAAAAGCAAATGGATAAAACTGCTAGCACTCCTGCTGGCATTTGGAATGATCGCCGCAGCCTGTGGCGACAGCGAAGATGGCAACGACGATGGTGCCACAGGCACTACCGAAGCTGCCACCACAACTGAGACCACCGAGGCCGCACCTGCAGCTACCGATGCGCCTTCGACCACGGTCAGTGATGTCGTCGAAACGACAACAACCTTGCCAGACGACGTCATCACCTATGGCGGAGTCATAACCATCGGCCTCGAGGCTGAGGCCACAGGCCTGCGCCCATGGGAGGACAACTGTTCTTCGCCGTGCTACAACATAATGCGGTCGATATATGACCAGTTGTTCGAGATCGACAGCGACTTCCAGCCCACCCCTTGGTTGGCCGAGAGCGTGACAAACAACGACGACTTCACCGAGTACGTTGTAACTCTTCGTCCTGGCATCTCGTTCCACAACGGCGTTGCCGTATCGGCCCAGACCATTGCCGACATGTTCCCCATGCAACAAGAGGGTGCTGTTGGCTCCGGGGCCGCAGCGGCCGCTGGGCTTGTCTCGGTTGAGGCGACCGGCGATCTCGAGGTTACCTATACCCTTGGTACCGGAAACTCGGCGTTCTTGGCTTACCTGACCAGGGCCCCACTTGGCCTGGTCTTCGAACCAGCTGCCGCACTGGCTGATCCAGAGGGTTACAGCATCAACCCGATTGGTACGGGTCCCTTTGTCATCGCCAAACGCGACATCGATAACGAGACCACCGTCGTGCGCAACACCGAGTACTGGCAGACCGATCGCGATGGAAACCAGCTGCCGTACCTCGACAGC
>JAADHX010000145.1 GCA_013151655.1 Actinomycetota bacterium | reverse complement strand
TGGCGAGAGTCGGTCGAAGAATCCACCGCCGGCGGGGCTCAGGTGCACAAAGTTCGGTGCAGGGTCGTCGGCACACAGCGTGCGACCGTCGAACGCAGAGCTAGCTGCCTCGAATACATGCACACCAGCAGCGGCAGCCGCAGCGGCTACGACCCCGTTGAGTCTGGCGATCAGCTCGACCAGGAACTCCTGCTCGGCACTGGTTAGCACCATGTTGCAAGGCACTTCAGCCAGGAGGTTCGGGTAAGGAATCGCAACGACGGGCGTGTCCTTGGCAGCGTCTTTGATCGCAGCGTAGGCGTCTTTGATCTTGGGGCCAGCCGCATCGACATTGGCGAACCAATCGTCGCTTCGATCGGCGCAGTTTCCTGGGAGAAGGCAGCCCTGAACGATCCGACCGAAACCAGCGTCGTTGCCGCCAATGCTGACGATGACAACGTCGATGTCAGAGAAATCGGTCAGGTTCTCCAACTGAGCCTTGCCTCCCACGACGCCAGGAGCCGAGTCCGGCATCTGCCCCTCGTTGTGAATGTCATCTGTCGTGGCAGCCGAACAGGCATAGAAGTCGAGACCCATACCAAGTCGTTCGGCCACCAGATACGCATAAGCAGTAGGGGCACGGCGGCATTCGTTGCGGTTCGCACCCGCTCGGTTGGTACCGGGAAAGAACTCGGGAGCACCTTCGCCAGACATGAACGAGTCGCCGAGAGCGAGGATCCGCGACTGAGCGTCCGGGTTCGGGTCAAGAGCAGTCTCAGTGGTGCGATCCGCGATTCCCCACACGACGACGAATCCAATCAACACGATGGCGATGATTCCTTCGCCCCGGAACACGAACCAGGCACCGATTGCACCGGCCGTTACGGCGATGACCAGAGACACACCCGCATCGTCCATGACGACGTAGAGGATTCCGTAGGCAGTCCCCGCCGCGAGTGCGCCGGCGACGAAAAGGAAGGGAACCTTAACCGCGAACGATCTATCAAGAACGGCTGCAGTCCACACGATCAGCGATGCGATCGCCAGATGCGCCGCTGGCAGAACAATCATCTGCCTCGACATCAACGCGCCACCCACAATGAGAACGACACTGGCCACAAGAGCCACTAGCGCCCAACGGCGAGCTCGTTGGTAGTGCTGACTGAATCGTTCGAACCAGGGAATCACGCCAAGGCTGTACGCCTGTGTGCCCAGGACAAACAGCACCAGTCCTGTGATCGATGTTCTATCGACGAAATCGCCGACGAGGACGAGCAGAACACCGATGGTCGAGGCGACGAGACCTCCGATGAGGGGCCACCTTGGGTCGCGTTCCACAAGCGCCAGCAGCGGCAGGCTTAGGGCGACGAGCGATATCAGCGAAAGCACGAGCCCAAACGCGGCGAGCCTCGGGCTTTCGGAACCGACCGCAGAAACGGTGACGGTCGCGCCTGTCAGCAGTGCGAGCGCTCCAGCCGCGGCTCGGAACTTTCTGCTCAGCGCCATCACGGGGGCACTTTCTAAAACGAGCGCGAACAGGTACAGGCCCAGCACGCCGACGAGCGAGCCGAGCGCGACATGTCCGAGGGCTCCAAGCAAGGCGCGCTGCGCAGTTGCCCAGACCAGAAATCGCCCGCTAAACCCAAGGAGTATCAGCGACGCGCCCATCGAGGCCAGCGGTCGGCTTCTGATTTTGGCGCGAATGCTCCCAAAACGCTCGATTGCGGAATCGCCGACCGTTCTGAGTGGATGGTTCATCTCATGGACCTTCGTGACGGACCGTAGGGTTCCGACCTTCAATCACCGATCCACGGCTGCAACGGACTCCAGGGTTCGGCACGTCGCGGATCATGAACTTGGAACACTGCGAGGGTACCTCGATCGTGCTCTGCGAGCTCTCCCGACACCAGGCGGGTGACTCCGTCGGTACCTGTGATCGCGTCGTTGATTCTGTGGTTGCCCACTCGCCAGTCCTCCGGGACCCAAGACTCATCGTCAGCGTCCACAGCTAGGGCGCGAGATGGCCGATTCCCGAGATCATCGAGCTTGCCGTTCTCGTCGAAGGAGCACATCACCCAGCTGGTGATCGAACCGGCCGACAGTGCAGTGACTAGATCGTACGGATGCACGTCGGTAGGCACCGGTTCGGGGACATCGCCATCGGGCTCAAGCTGTTTCGCCAACTCGCCAAGGAAGACCACCGTTAGCGGCCCCGACCTCCTCAGGCGCCCGTCGAATTGGTAACCCGGAACCCGGGCATCGACGCTGGCCCTATGCAACCAGTTCCACGATGGCGGCATCCAGCCGAAGTCGGCCCGTTCAACACCAACACACGAACACACAACCGACGACTGATACGTCGGCTCGTCATCAACGAACGCGACCATCGCCCACTTGTTGTCCATACTTCGCAGCACCGCCTGACTCCCCGAGTGCCACCGCCTTACGACGTCGGGGTGCGGTGTCGGGTCGGGCATCGAACTAGATGGGCCGGTCGAACTAACCTCGGCCGCGTCCGCCGGTTCGTTTGGCGCCGGCGGCGGCTCGACCCCCACTTGAGCCCGACCAGCCACTGCCGTGCCCCTTGCCCAGAATCTCGCCTCGCGTGCTGTACCGAAGATCCTTGTGGACCTCGGAGCCAACTTCTTCGAGTTTGGTGGCAGGAACAAACGGTTTGAGCGTTGGTGCTAGTCGCCCAGCAACATCGTCCCAGATCCCTTGTTGATCCTTGAGCTCGGTGACGCCTGGACCGAAACGCATCACATCGACAACGCGCATGCCTCCATCGGTCTCCACAAGAATCGAGGGCCCGTCGGCGCCGTGCCGATCTAACAGCCAGTACTTACCCATATCGGATGTCCTCGCGTCGTCGGTTCAAGCCGATGTTAGGCGGTACCGTGGCCGACGACGCGTTCAAGTCCACGACTTCGGCGTTTCTGACCTTGAAACTTGGATAGGCCTTAGCTCGGTCGTGCTGCTAGGTTCGCGGTTCGGGGCCGTGATGCTTCGAAACGGCAGGTCACTTTCCTGCGAACTATCGTCCGCGTGCAACAAGTTCCTTTCGACCAGGAGGTGCGGTGCTTACCGACACAACAACCAAATCATTGGCGTTCGACGGCATAGGTATGGTGTTTCCCGACGGCACCGAGGCGTTAAGAGATGTCTCCCTTGACGTCGCCAAGGGCGAGTTCGTGACGATCGTTGGTCCGTCTGGCTGCGGCAAGTCAACTCTGCTGAAGATAGCGTCAGGACTAATCGACGCAACTGCTGGCACGGTAGAAGTCGACCGAAGTGGTCTTGGTTACGTGTTCCAGGACGCCACATTGATGCCGTGGCGCACGGTGAGACAGAACGTCGAGCTTCTCGGCCAACTGCACAACATTCCAAAGGCGGAGTTAACGAAGCTCGCAACCGATGCCATCGACTTGGTCGGCCTCACGGGCTTTGAGAACCACTATCCAAAGGCGCTGTCTGGCGGCATGAAGATGCGAACCTCGGTAGCCAGGACGCTCACCCTTAACCCCCCCGTCTTCTTATTCGACGAGCCGTTCGGAGCCGTCGACGAGATAACCCGCGAGCACCTCAACGAAGAGACGCAGCTGTTGTTTCAGCGGCAGGGTTTCGCTGGGTTGTTCATCACTCACTCGATAAGCGAGGCGGTCTTCATGTCGACTCGTGTTCTCGTCATGTCGGCCAGGCCAGGACGAATCGTGGACGAGTTCGAAATCCCGTTCGATTATCCTCGAATGCCCAATCTTCGCTTCGATCCCCAATTCGCCAGGTTGAGTGGCGAGATATCTACATCGCTAAGAGGGGCACATTAGATGGCCGTCACAGACCGGGACCCCGGGCTAGTTCCATCGGGCGACCAAACCGATGGTGGGCTGGCCCACGTCACAACGATGGCTCCAGAGAAGTCTCAACTCCGCCGGATAGCCGAAATCCTCATACCTCCGCTGGTACTGGGAGCGCTCATCGTCAGCGCATGGTATTTCATCTCCTACGGCGTGCTCGATGAGCGCAAGCGTTTTCTCCTCGAACCGCCCCATGCAGTATTGATGGTCGGGTTTCTCGACTGGGGTAACTTCTCCGACATCCTCCTCGCACTCTGGTCGAGTACCAAAGTGGCGCTGATCGGGCTCTCGATCTCAATCGTTTTGGGAACCACCCTCGCCACCATCATGAGCCAGACCAAGTTGATGGAACGAGCAATTTTCCCGTACATGGTCACCCTGCAAGCCGTGCCGATCCTTGCGTTGGTTCCGATGATCTCGTTCTGGTTCGGGACGGGCACGAACTCACGAGTCATCGTCTGTGTGATCATCTCGTTGTTCCCGATAATCGTGAACACGCTGTTCGGACTTCAGTCGGCCGACCGGGGCCTTCACGACCTGATGACGCTCCACCACGCCAACAGATTTACGAGGCTGCGGCGCCTTATGTTCCCTGCCGCACTGCCCGCAATGTTCGCCGGTCTGCGAATCTCAGCTGGGTTGGCCGTAATCGGTGCCATCGTTGGTGACTTCTTCTTCGGCAAGGGCGAGGCAGGAATTGGCCAGCGCATTCTACGATTCTCCGCCGACCTCAGAGGCGAGGAATTGTTAGCCGCAGTCATCATGTCCTCAGTCTTGGGCGTCACGGTATTCGTGGGGTTCGGTTGGATCCAGACCCGCGCTACGGGCAAGTGGCACGATCCGACAGGCGCCTGATCA
>JAADHX010000235.1 GCA_013151655.1 Actinomycetota bacterium | reverse complement strand
ACCGAGAAGGCGGCATACCGAGAGCGCATCGGAAAGGCCAACGATGCACTTAAACGTTCGGTCGGCATGAAGGGCGACCACGTAGTATCCGCCCGTGCCGCGCTCAAGGACTACATGCGCAATCTCAACGAGCCGAAGCAGCCAGACGATGCTCGATTTGAAGCGCTCATCGAGGCGCCGTTCAAGGTTCCACCAAAGAAGAAGCCAACCAACCGCTACTAGCAGGTCGCGCCTTTAGCATGCCTCAGCAACCTGGACCCTTCTGCATCATCGGCGCCGGCATCATGGGCGCTTCGGCCGCGTTGCACTTGGTCGAGTCCGGAGCGCGTGACGTCACTGTCATCGACGCTGGCGAACCGTTTGGCGGCACAACACCGGCCGGTGCCGGTTTCGTGGCCCGCTTCGGCGCTGATCACAACCGTCGGCTCGGGGCACACACGATCCCACTACAAGATTACGGTCTCGCGTTCTACCGCCGTCTGCACGAGTCCGGAGCAGATCTCGAATTCGCGGGCAACGGCAACTTGGTGCTGGCCCTCACCCAGACTTCGCTTGACACCCTGGCCGACGGCATCTTGGCTCATCCCCAAGCCGCCCCTGGAACACGACTGCTCGATGCAGACGGTGTCGAAGAGGTGATGCTGGGCGCAGTTGACCCGGCAGCCGTCGTTGGTGGCGTATTCATGCCAGAAGGAATCCAGCTCACTACTGGGCTAGCGCAGCAGGAAGTCATCGCTCGCCTTGAAGATGCGGGAGTGCAGTTCCAGTGGCGCACACCAGCAACCGGTGTGCGAATCGTCGATGGCTCTGTCACCGGAGTCGAGACGAACAAAGGGACGATCGATGCGTCGACCATCGTGTTCGCGGCCGGAACGTGGACCCAAACGCTGCTGGAGTCGGTCGATCGCCGCCTCCCGCTCATACCGATGGTTGCGACCCGCTTCGTATCGGAGCCAGCTGGCTTGTCCCCGCTCATGCCAACGATTCAGTGCCTCGACCTCAACCTGTGGCTGCGGGAGCTGAGAGGCGCATTCTCATGGGGTGGAAGCTTCGCATATCGGCTCCTATCGTCGTTGACCGAAGACGGGCTTGAGTTCGGGTACGGGCGCCCCGTCTCGTCCGAGCTGTTCGACGCACAGTACGCGCATCAAGAAAACGTCGCTGAAGTCTTCCCCGCCCTCTCCGGACGATCCGCGGCCGAAACCATTCAAGGCGTCCCCGTCTACACCGTTGACGGGGGGCTCTACGTTGGTGCGGTGCCAGGCATCGAGGGACTATGGGCCCTAGCCGGCGACAACGAATCTGGCATAACGCACGCACCTGGCATGGGCAAACTTGTGGCCCAACTCATCATGAACGAGACACCATTCGTCGATCCGACAGCTTTCCGGCTCGATCGAGTGGATCCTGCCGCCTACCCCGATGAGGCATCCATGGTTGCCTCGATGGCCGAAGACCGCATAGCCAGGGTCGCCAAACTCAGCTGATCGAAGGCACCGACGTGGGCTGAGACCTCCCCATCATGTTAGGTTCGGTCTCAAGCTGGAGTGACTGATGGAATCATCTAGTGCCGTCGATCGGAGGACAGGTAAGTACATGAAGAGCGAGAAAGAGCGATTCCTGGTTTTCTACGACCGATTGGTCAACTTCACCCACGATTGCGTGCATCGACTTCCCCAGGAGATGCTCCACTGGCAGCCACCTCAGACAGCGGCCGTGAGCTTCGGCGAGCGACTTGAAGAAGTCACCATCGAGGCCCTGTACATCCACCTTGTCGTCGGTGAACATCTGTGGATTCGGAACCTGCGCGACTGCCGCGACGACGAGGTCATTCCCCTGCCGATGGACAAGAACATGACCGCCGACCTGGCGAAGTCCGACTACCTCGCGACGTCACTCAGCATGCACTCGGACAACCTCGCGATCATCGAGCGGTTCGACCAGGACCTCTTAGCCAACACGGTCTGGTTCAGTGACCGCAAGTGGACGGTTCAGGGCTTTCTGTGGGCCATTTACGGTCACCGGAACTACCACATCGGCAACATCGACACCTACTGTCGCCTCGCCGGCGCGACAGCCCCGGACTACTTCCAGTTCGATCCCATCGAAATGGCATGATCTCAACGCCGTGATCGACATGCACGCCCATTTTCTGCCAGCCGGCCTGGTAACGGCGCTAGAGGGCCGAAGCTGTGCCCCGAACATCGTGGTAGACAACGCCGGGAAGACGACGATCGGGATCCATCGCACCCGCATCCCCTATGACAGGGCATTCGACGACATCGATTCTCGGATTGCCAGTCTTCAAGAGCTCGGCATCACCCGCCAGGTGCTGTCGTTGCCCGGCCTTTTCGGTATCGACAGCCTGCCCGCGGCTGAATCCGTGGGGCTCACGCGGGCGTTCAACGACGGGGTCGCTCGGGTGGTCGCGCACCACGCCGACCGCTTTGTCGGCCTCGCGTCGCTCCCGATGGCAGACCAGGCTAACTCGATACGAGAGTATCGCCGTGCCCGCACCGAGCTTGGCCTCGCAGGGATGATTCTCCCAGGTGATGCCTTTGCCAGCGTCGCGTCAGCTCAGCTCATGCAGCCGCTTTTCCAGTTGGCCCAAGAGCTCGGTGGCCTGATCTTCATCCATCCCGGTCCATTACCGCTCCACCAGGACAAAGGGAATGTTGATGCCCAAACGTCTCATCGAGACAACGTTGTTCACCGACGGGCGACTGTAGACATCCAGAACCGGCTCACCGACATCATGATCACGCTGGCCCTGTCGGATTTCTTGGACGACTTCATCGATGTACCGGTGCAGATCGCCAACCTTGGCGGCTCCTTGCCCTTCATCATCGAGCGCATGGACCACGTCTACAGCCTGCGCCACCCGGAGCTTCCGCTGCCCTCACGCAGCCTCAAACCGGTGTACGTCGACAGTGCATCGATGGGGCCTGGGGCGTTGGCGTTGGCCGTTGATCTTTACGGTGCCGACCGGGTGCTCTTCGGAACCGACGATCCTGTGTTCGACGCCTCGCGTGCCCTCGCTGCTGTACGCGATAGCGGTCTCGACGAGACCGACCAGAACGCGATTCTAGAGGGCAATGCGAACGAGCTTCTCAAGCGCATCGCGGCAACGTAGTTCCGCTACTGATCGCTGATCCCGCTGCAAGTGCCCATAACAGCGTGGCGGCCAAGCTACGGCCGGCAATACCACCGCCCGACTTCGTCAGCGCGCATCTACGGGTTCGACAATTACTTTGCCGGTCGCTTGGCGGTCGATGAGGCTTTGGAACGCCTCTTGTGCCTCGGCGAGGCTGTAGCGCCCCGACACATGCGGCTTCAGCTGGCCCGAAGCAGTGAATTCAAGCAGCTGCTCCAGGATGCTGTGAGCCAATTCGGGGTCGTGGCGCTGCAATCCCCCCAGGAAAACCCCGACGATCTGACAACTCTTGAGAAGCACCAGATTGAGCGGCATGCGCGGGATGCCCGCGGTGAACCCGATGACCAAAAACCGTCCACCCCAAGCCATTGCTCTCAGTGCCTGTTCGGCGTAATCGCCACCGACACAGTCGACTACGACATCGACGCCTTGCCCGCCGGTCAACTCCTTTGCCCGCTCCTTCAAATCTTCTTCGTCGTAGTTGATCGTCTCATCGGCACCGCGGTCCCGACACAGGTCGAGCTTGGTTTGGCTGGAGGCAGCGGCAATGACGCGAGCGCCCATCAGCTTTCCCAACTCGACAGCCGACAAACCCACGTTTCCACCAGCTCCGAGCACGAGCACCGTCTCGCCACGTTGCAACTCGCCTCGATACCTGAGGCCGTAGTAGCTGGTGCCGTATGCGTACATGAGTCCGGTCGATTCAGCGAACCCAACGGTTTCGGGCAATCGGCGAGCCGCGGCAACCGGGACGACTACAAACTCGGCCAAAGAACCGACAACCCCAGTGCTCGCAATGACCCGGTCGCCAATCGATAGATCCTCGACGCCCTCTCCGAGTTCAACGACTATCCCAGCCACTTCGCCGCAGGGCACAAACGGCAACGGCGCCTTGAACTGGTACTTGTCTTCGAGCATAAGACAGTCTGGAAACGTGACCGGAACCGCCCTCGCGGCAATCACGACCTCGCCTATGCCAGGAAGAGGGTCGTCCATTTCGACGACCTTCAGTTTCTGCGGTGGACCGAACTCTTGTAGAACAATTGCCTTCACGACGCCCGCCTTCCTCGGTGTTGCTCGATACCTGAGCGTATGCTCAATAACCCCAGCGCCGCGTCGGCTTCACGGTTGTGGCCAGGTTCAGTCTACGGTGGAGGGTGAACCACCGAGGAGAGCCACTCGTGAGCGATACCACTGCCAAAACCATCCCCTTGAGCGAGCTTCGCACTCCGGAGCAGGAACAAGCCGAGTTCGGTGCGGAGGTCCCGGCCGCCGACGAGTTGGACCTACACGAAATCAATCCGGTCAACGCGTATCTGTTTCAGGAAGATCGGTGGCAAGGGCACTTTGCCAGACTGCGCGCCGAGGATCCGGTCCACTTCAACGAAATCCAGACTGCCGGCCGGTACTGGAACATCACCAAGTACGACGATGTCCGGGCCGTCGATGGCGACTGGCAGACGTTCTCGTCGGCAGAGGGCATCGCATTGAGCCTCAAGAAAGGCTCGCCCGAACCAGAGGGCCCTGGGCGGACAATGTCTTTCATTGCAATGG
>JAADHX010000475.1 GCA_013151655.1 Actinomycetota bacterium | reverse complement strand
GGTCTCAGCGGACCCGTACCAGCCGTTGTCTATCGCGATCTCAACGTCCTCGATGCTGATGTGTCCATTAACGGCCCCGGTCTTTGCTGCGTCTAGCCGGTCGAACACGGTCGGATCGGCTAGCAGTTTCGCAATTCCGACCTGAGCTATTGCTTCGTCGATGTCGGCGACGGTGATGGTGTCTCGTACCTCGAAGTACCCGAGCAGTGAGTCGGCGGCCGTTCCAGAAGAAGGGTCCTGTATGCCGGCTCGACCCCAGGCGACAGCCTCGAACAGCGATGGGCTCGAGGCGAACGTTGACGTGGCTGCTGCGAGCCACTCTGGCAGAACACCCGCTTCGGCTGAGGCCGCCAGAATCAGCTCGTCTTGGCTGAGGGTGCCATCGGGGTTCGACCCAGAGGCAGCCTCAAGCAGCGGAAACCACTGCCCAATCTGGTCAAGCAGGTCGGAGCCATCAAGCCGTGAGCGTCCGGTGCTAAGGGGAGCAGATACCAGGGCCAGGCGCGTGGCGACAGCGGCGTGGCCTTGTGTAAGCAGGGCGACGAGCAGCGTTGTCTTCAGCTCGGCGTCTAACCCAGTCCACATCGAACTGAGTTCGAGGTCCGATAGCTGTTCGAACGTTTCGACCAGGTGCCAGACCTCTTTGTAGGTGAGACCGCGGGGGACGGCGCTTCTGATTGAGTCGCGGGCGGCTCGTACTGCCTGCTGACTCAATGGGTCGAGCCATGGTCGATGAGGCCACGGGAACGACCCTTCCCCGGCGATTACCGGAGAAATACCAATGTTTGACAGCGGAACGTTGAGTGTGAATCCGGCCGCTAAGAGGGCTCTGGTTTCGAGCGACGCGCCGAGGCTTCGCCACATGTTGGCCACGCTGTCCAAGTCGCTACCCACTGGAGAACTCAGTCCGACCGCCGCCGCGACATTGGCTGAAGTGTCGGCGGCGTCGTTGGCTGTTGCCGCCTGGGTCCGAAGGAGCCTGGCAAGGGCGAGCACCAGGCCAGGCTCAATGGCGACGCGACTGGGCACGTAGATTCCTTTGTGTCGTTGATTCGTCTGGGAGCCGTAGCGCTACTTAGTCGCGATCGGCGTGGGGGCGTGGGGGCCGGGGGGCTAGCGGCGAATATCGACCCACGCGGGTGGCCGCGGTGGAGGCCACGGGTGAGCTGGCGGCGATCCGGGATTTGGCACGTCGCTCGGGGCCTCAACGTGTCTGGCCCATTCGACTCGCCAACTGCTCGTTTGGGCAGAGTGCTGACGCATTCTCTGTTGGTGCGCGAGCGCGGCCGCTGTGGCATCTCGACAGACCTGAGCTCGGCGACGGCACTCCCGGGCCAACTCATGGAGCTCAAAGGCCGAACGATGACAGATGCCAGCCGACTGGCCAAGAACTGTCGCAACAACAACGGTGAGTTGGCCCCCGGCCACAACATCGGTACCTGATGCAGATGTCAGCGGCGAGCTGAGAGTTTCTGTCAGGTTCGCGACTCGGTCGAGGCGGCGGCCAGCTGCTTCGAAGTCCTCGGCATAGGGCATGACGCAGGTTTCTTAGGACTCGGCGCTGAGGTCTGGTCGGTACTCAGAGGCCTTGGTTCATGGCCATGTCGAGATTCGAACGTTGCCCCTCAACGGCCCTGGCCATGGTTTGGGTCGACTCGGTGGCCCGAGTTAGCGATAGCTGAAGGTTGGACTGAAACGACTCGAGTGTCTCGGCCATTTGGTTGACGTTGAGCTGGAACTGATCGAAGGCTTCGCGGGTGGCGGCGTCGACCTCGCCCATGGCCGAGCTGAACTCGCCGTGTGCTTCTAGGAAACGAACCTGGTTGGCACCTGTCCATCCTGCATTGGCGGCTCGATTCGCCGATTCGTGCACCGAACCACTCAGGGTGTCCATCGTCGCCGAGACACGAGTTAGCGCCAGCGTTGAGGCATCACGCACGGCGCCAACCACGCTGGCCGTTTCGGCGGTGGCGTTGGTGCTGGCGTTGCCGATGGCTTCTGCGGTTCGTGTCAGCTGGTCTCGTAGCGCTTCGAGGTCTTCGAGCTGGGCTCCTAACATGGGCATAACGATCTCCTGGAGTGGTTGTGATTGAGATGGCACCTTAGTCACCGCAGTCATGAAAAGCATATAAAATGCTGAAATGTCATTAAACACAGATTAGGTTATCCCTCATCGGGCGTTTTGGCCCGGTCTCAGGGAGAAGCCGATGGATTCGAGTCCGACGAATGCCCGCTGCCGGGTAGCGGTAACGCTGACCGACGGTCGCCAAGAACACGACCTCGAAGTCACCTTCGGGGCGTCGGCCCGTGTCGCTGACCTTCTAGACGTTCTGGCGACCTCAGGGCTCCAGAACGAGTCGCGGATCGAGACGTCGTCGGCCGGTCTCTGGTGCGGTCGAGTCAGATACGGGCGCGATGTCTTTCTCGAGGTGCTTGACCTGTTCGAAGGCTGCCACATTTCGCTTACGGCGGCGTCGGCACATGTGGGCGACCTTGAGAGTCCCGAAGGTGCATCCCTGCACCCGGTGTTGCAAGCCGTTGCTGGTCTCCGATCGGGGCGAGTTCTGGCTGCTGCCGGTGGCGATCGCGACGGTTTCGTGACCGACTCAGGCTCGATGTGGGAGGACGTCGCCACGCGAAGCGATCTGGGCTCAAACCGTGCTACTCGTCGAGGCCATGTAGTTCATCGAGTTCCGCGCCCGGTCGGACGCCAACCCGCCGCGGAGGCCTCGATCGGCGAGCTGGAACTCCCGTCAGCACCAGCTCGACCAGAACGACCGTCGATGATCGTTTTGTTAGCCCCAGTTCCGGTAGCCATCGTGATTGCCCTGATCCTAAACCCGCTGTTCATGCTGTTTGCCGGAAGCGGTCTTGTTACCGCGGGAGCCCGCCACGTCGACGCGCTGCGGCGCTACCGCAAATCGTGCCGTCGGCATCGAGATGAGGTGGCCAAACTCGAGCAGGACTTTCGTCGCACCGAGCTCGCCATCGCCGACGAAACTCAACGGCGCCGAGATGCACAACCGACCGCGCACGAGATACTTCGACGTGCGACCGGCCCCGACCCCCGGCTTTGGGAGCGGCGACGAGACGATTCTGACTTTGGGGTCGTGGCCATTGCGAGGGGCGATGAGCCGTTGTTCGAGGGTTCCGCCCCGACCGTTAGCGCTGTTCCGTTGTTAGCCGATCTTGGAACGGTGTCGTTGGGGATAGTGGGCCCGAGGCCAGCCGCACTAGCGGTAGCTCGCGCCTTCGCTCGCGGTCAATAGCGGTCCCGGTGAGCATCCGTTTGTGTTGCTACCCCAGGCCGCGGCGGCGCCCGAGTGGGCGCCGCTCAAGTGGCTTCCCCATTTGGGCTCGAGTTGGGTGGCAACCAACGCTGAAACAGTGGCCGAGGTTGGCGAGGCGCTCGCGCAGTTGAGCGACGAGGTGCGGCCCATCGTCTTTTGTGACGGTGTTGAGCTGTGGCGGTCGGTGTCCGCGACGGTCCGTTCTACCTACGATCAGGCTGGCTTTGTTGTCGTCGCCAACGAGACGGCGGCCCTGCCCTCACAATGCCGGGTGATTCTTCAAGTCGATAGTAGGAGCAGATGCCACGTTCTTAACTTGGACGCTCCGAGTGATGCCGATGCCGAACCCCGAGCTAGCTCGCTCGCAATCGGAGTATCGGAACGCTTCGCCGAACAAGTCACTCGTGCTCTGGCGCCGTTGGTCGACGCTGATGAGGCGCCAGACCCGTCTGGGCGAGGCCTGCCAGAAGTGGTTTCGTTGGCCGACATTTCGGGCCCCGTCGCCGATGCCGCCGACATCGCTTCTGCGTGGCTCGGTGCCGAAGTCGACCCTGGGGCTCCGGCAACCGTAGGTGTTGGAGCCGAGGGACTCATTGTGCTTGATCTTGCCGCCGACGGCCCGCACGCTCTGCTAGCTGGAACCACTGGTGCCGGAAAGAGCGAGTTTCTCCGAACCTGGGTCCTGGCGATGGCCCAAGCGACAAGCCCGGACGATCTAAACCTTGTACTTCTCGACTACAAAGGTGGCGGCGCGTTCGATGCGTGTGCCCAACTGCCGCACACCGCCGCGGTGGTGACCGACCTCGACCCATACTTGGGGCAGCGAGCACTGCGTGGTCTGACGGCCGAGTTGCGCCGACGCGAGCTGCTGCTTCGTGAGGCTGAGGCCTCCGATCTGAGCGCGTTCCGCAAGCTCGGCCACCGGATGCCGCGGCTGGTACTTATCGTCGACGAGTTCGCGACGCTGGCCTCGGAACTGCCTGATGTGCTCGATGCGCTCATCGACGTGGCCCAGCGGGGGAGAAGCCTCGGGTTACACCTGGTGCTGGCGACACAGCGGCCCGCTGGTGTCCTCGACGCCAAGATCAGAGCCAACACCAACTTGCGGGTCGCTCTTCGAGTTCAAGACGAGGCCGACTCCTACGACGTGATTGGGGTTGGCGATGCTGTGAAGTTGCCTCGCCGCAGTCCTGGCCGCGGCATCATTCGCGTTGGATCCGACGAACTGGTCAGGTTCCAGGCCGCGTACGTCAGCGGCCGCACGCGGGCCGACGAACCGCCCGTTACGGTTCAACCATTCGGTCTCGGCCCCGGTCGCGAGTCCGGTTGTCGGGCGAGTCAGGCAAAGGCCAAAGACGGCCCAACCGACATCGAGCGGTACGTCGAGGTTCTGAGCGAAGCCGCAGCCATAACGAAGTGCGCCCCGGTGAGACAACCATGGTTAGCGCCACTTCCCAAAACATGTTGCCGCATCACCACCCGTGAACTCACTGGCCAACTGACTGGTAACGAAGGCGCGGTGCAGATAGCGCTGGCCGATTCGCCAGAAACCCAATCGCGCGAGGCAGTCTGGTTCGAGCCGGCCAAAGGCCACCAGGTAGTGCACGGAGTTGCTCAAGCTGACACCGAGGCGACACTGTTCGCAATAGCGAGTGCCGTTCTCGATACGTACGCGCCTGGCGGTGTTTGTGTCCATGTTGTTGATGGCGGCACGCGGCAACTCTCCCGCGGGAGACTTCGGAGTCGCTCAATCGGCCGTGACAATGCAGTCGACGTGCTCGAATTCGTCGAACAGATCGAGGCCGAACTCGACCATCGACGACGGACCTCAGCATCGGCTGCCTCACAATCACCAGGCTGGCCGCTGGTGTTGCTGGTAATTGATGGCATTGATTCGTGGATCGACGGGCTCGTATCGAGTGGAAGCCACGACATCGCCAACCGGCTGGTGGCCCTGCTTCGCGACGGACCGCCCCTGGGTGTCGTGGCCGTGATGTCCACCCGATCAGAGCGCGGCGTACCTACTCGCATCAGCGCCCAGGTGTCGCAACGGTTGTCCCATCGACTCGCCGATCCGGCGGGTTTTCTCGGGCTCGGGATTCGTCCGTCGCTGGTCCCCGATCTCTCGCCACGACAAGCCATCGACATAACGACGGGCCGCCACATCGTGATGCTCGATGTGTGTTCGGAACACGTATGTGGCCATCGCGCCGAAGAAATCTCGATCGCGCGGTCCGCGCGATAATGCGCTCTGAGCAGGCTAGACACGGCTGGACTGTCGAAAATTCGCGCGAACCGCGCGAACATTCGCGCCGATGGTGATTGACCGCGCGTGCTTGCGCGCGTACCGTGAACGACGACGACATCGACGTAGTTCCACCCTTGTGATCTTCGCCGGTGTCGTTCACCATGTAGGGCGAGCATTCCCCGATGCGGGCGGGGCGGGAGCACAACTGTGACGATCGAGCCAAATCAAGTCGGGTACTCAGGAAAGAAGACGGCCGAAATTGTTGGTATCACCTACCGACAACTCGACTACTGGGCCCGCACCAACCTGGTTCGGCCGAGCCTTCTCGATGCTGCCGGTAGTGGTAGCCGACGTCAGTACACCTATCAGGATCTCCTCGAACTCAAGGTCATCAAGACGTTGCTCGATGCAGGCATTCGCCTCGAAATGGTGCGCGACGTCTTCAGCTACCTTCGCAACGATCTCGGCGAGGACATCGCCTCGGCCAACCTTGTAATTCAAGGATCCAAATCGCTCCTGGTTCGTTCTGGCGAAGAGATCATCGACCTCATTCAGGCTGGTCAGGGCGTGCTCAACGTGCTGCCTCTAGCCGGAGTCAAGGAAGATCTCGACTCGGCGATCATCGAGTTGTTCCCAAGCTTCAACGCGGCCGCAGCCGGCGGCTAACGCCGCAACCTTCGGTTGCTAACCGGGTTTTCGCTCTCACAACATTCGAGCAAAACCCCGCCAACGCCGCAACCTTCGGCGGCTAAGCCAGACCACAGTGTGGGCACTGCTGGGTGCTAGTCGTCCGATGTCGCGATCAGGTTCAACGAAGCGCTGTTCATACAAAACCGTTCTCCGGTTGGCGCCGGACCATCGTCGAACACATGGCCCAAGTGGGCGCCGCAAGCCGCACACAGCGTCTCGGTGCGCTTCATTCCGAACGTCCGGTCGACGTTTCGCTCGATGCGACCCTCGTCGATGGCCTGGGTAAAGCTTGGCCAACCCGAACCAGATTCGAACTTGTCGGACGACTCGAACAGTTCGACATCGCATACCACGCAGCGGTACACGCCTTCGGTTTTAGTGTCCCAGTAGCAGCCGGTGAAGGCCGCCTCAGTGCCAGCGGCCTGGGTGACCTGGTATTGCTCGGGTGTCAGTTTCTCGCGGAGTTCGGTCTCGGTGAATTGCACTGAGCGCTCGGATGCTGGTTCGTTGCCCGACATCGTTGCCTTCGAGTTTCTGGAGAACAGCTTCATATTCTAGGTAACGCTAAGCGCTCGTGCGTTGTTCCCGTGCGTCCGGTTCGTCCACGGTTTCGTCACCATTCGTTGGCCAACAAGAATTCGACCATGAGCTCTGTAGTTTCGGTGAGTTGTGGCTCGGTGTTGAAGAAGCCGTGATCGCCCACGTCGAAGGCGACTAGATCACATAGCGTCAACTGGGCGCAGAACGTTTCGACACTGGCGAAATCGACCAACTGATCCTCGCGGGAGTGAAACGCGATGGTTGCAACTTCGGTTACTTCGGTCTCACTGTCGACGGCTGGATTGAACAGAACGTACGCATCGGGTTCGCCGCCAGCCCTCACCGCCAGTGCACCTCCGGCCGATCCGCCGGCCATAGCTATGCGGTTCGGGTCGAGGCCAAAGGTCTCGACGTTGTCGCGAACCCACTGCAACGCCGCTGCTCCATCGCCGATGGCATCGTCGACACTGGTTCCTTCACTGGTAACGCGATACTCGACAATGAAGGCAAACATGCCGTTGGCGGCGATCGCCCGGGCCTGGTGTTCGAACTGCTCTACCCGGGTGCGGGCAAAACCGCCGCCGTGAAAGAACAAGACCGATCCCCGTTGGTCGACGATGTCATCTGGGGCAAATATGTGCACGTATAAGGGGCGCTCGGGTGTGTCGCGGTATTGCACGGCAGATACCCCAAAGTCGACGTCGGGCCAGCCTTTAGCCGCCTCGTTGCCACCTATGGCGCCGCAACTGGCCGTCAAAATGATGAGACCGATAGCCACCGCCACCTGGGGTGAAAAAGCGACGATGCGTCCGCGAAACCAGCTACTCATCTGCTAGACGTTAGGGCCGCGATGGCGGTGTTTCGTCGCGGCGGTGAAGGCCAAGGATGCTGCGGCCGGCGTCGACACCTAACTCATGAAGCACAAAGCGACGAGAACCGTTGTCGGGTTCGGCATTGCCGTCCTGCTGCCGTCGATTCTTGTCCTGGGGGCAATGCGAGTCGGTAGCGTCGAATTGGTCGGTGTGTTCATGATGTTGCCTGCGGTCATTTTGGCCTCGCTCATTGTCACCTCCAACAGCGAAGCCACCAGCCCCTAGCGCAACCGAGCCCCAACGTTGGTGTTCTCCGACTCGTCCGGTTTCATGATGTAACCGCCCCAGTTGTGGTCGCTAACGCTGCCGTGCTGCCGTTCGGAATTGAGGTGGTTCA
>JAADHX010000208.1 GCA_013151655.1 Actinomycetota bacterium | reverse complement strand
GCTTGCGACAACTGCGAGCCAGACACCAATTCCCGATGAAGCCGGGCTGCCCTCGATCGGAGACGCAACCAAAAATGCGAGGGCCGAGCCGAAGCCAGCGATCGAGGCGATCATGGCGCCGTCTGGGCCTATCTTGGACCCACCACTCGATGGCGAGCGAAGAGTCCACAACGCACAACCGACGAGGAAAAGGCCCGCAATGGCCACAAAGATTGCGAACCACGACCCGCCTTCTGAACTCCAGCCAGAGAAGTTCTGGCCTGTCAGGTCGATGTCGATGGCTCTGGCATAACTCGTGATGACACCGCCATCGGAACTCCAAGTCAGGAATGCACTGAAGAACATGGCTGCACCAGCGCCGAGAGCGATCTTGGAACCAAGCTGCTCGCTCGAGGTGAGCGGAGCGAAGCCACTGGCAGTCTCGGGTGCTTCAGCGACGTTGGCGTCGGTCGGTGCCAACAGCGCTTCTGGGTCGGATCGGTGCGACCAGGCAGCCCTAATGCGTTTGCCAAGGCTGGCACCGTCGTCGTCTTGAGTTTGGGAGATTCGGTCGAGAACAACCGCGACCAGGAACAGTGCAAGACCAGCCGATGCAGACAGGTTGATATCGAGGTTCTGAACGCCGCGGAACACAAGTGAACCGAGTCCGCCGGCGCCCATGATGGCGGCGATACCGAGCATCGAAATCGACAACAACAACGTTTGGTTTAGTCCGGTCATGATGGCTGGCCTAGCCAGAGGCAGCTGAACGTCGAGCAACACGCGTGACTCGGGAGCACCGTAGGACCTGGCTGCCTCCACCACGTCTTCAGGAACCGACCTAATACCCAGATTCGTCAGACGAATAAGAGGCGGAATGGCAAATACCATCGTGACCATCGTGGCCGACGTCTTGCCGATGCCGAAGAAGAAGATAACCGGCAGCATGTACACGAAGGAGTGCACAACCTGCATCGCATCGAGAGCGGGTCTAACCGAGGCCCAGACTGCATCGACGCGGCCACATGCCACACCGATAGGGATGCCCACCAGTGCGCACAAGACTACGGACACCAAGATCATGCCGATCGTGACCGACACCTCGTCCCAGTACTCGACGCCTAGCAGGCCACAGACCGCCAGAGCGCTAGCGGTACCAATTCCGACTCGCACGTTACGCACGAAGCTGCCAATCAGAAACGTGATCAGCACAATCGCCCACCAAGGCATGTCGGTGATCTCCCAGAACGGGTGATGGTTGGGCCCGTCGACGAACCAGATGAACAGCTTGTTGAACGGCCACTCGATGACGGCGAGAACTGATTGTGCGTTCTGGTCGATCCAGCGCACCATCTGTTCGATCCACTCACCGAATGGCACGGTGAATTGGTCGAGAACTTCGTTGTCGGTGAACCCCGGTTCGGATTCCTGAGCCAGAATTGTTGCTGTACTCATTACATGAACACCTCTCGCTCGAAGCCATCTATCAGGTTCTCGACCCGGCCCATCTCTTCCATGATGTGACGGGGATCGAGGTTCCCGACCAGGCATCCAGCTTCGTCGACCACCGCGATTGGCAAACCTCGGCCTGCGGCCGCGTAAACAGAATTGAGGGTGTCACTGGAGGCACACGTGGCGAAGTCGTTACGTACCCCGCTGGCCAGATCTTGGGAGCCCATCGATGCGGCCCTGATGCCGTCGGCGCTCGTTAGCAGACCGGTGGGTTTTCCCTGTGCATCGAGGACAAAACAGCCCGTGGCATCACCGATCGACTTGACGGCATCCTCGAGCGACGCACTGGCAGTCAGCGGCCTCGGTTCGACCATAATTTCCTGCACGAGAATTACCCGGCCCTGATCGACGTCTTGCACGAACTCGGCCACATAACCAGTAGCTGGCTGGGTGAGGATCTCCTCTGGGGTACCAATCTGAACGATGGCGCCATCTTTCATGATGCAAACCCGGTCGCCGATGCGAAGAGCCTCGTTGAGGTCGTGGGTGATGAACAGAATCGTCTTCTTAAGCTGATTCTGGATGTCCATCATCTCGTCTTGCATTTGCCGACGAATGAGCGGATCGAGCGCGCTGAATGCCTCGTCCATCAACAAGATGTCTGGGTCGGCAGCTAACGCCCTGGCGAGGCCAACTCGTTGCTGCATGCCGCCTGACAGTTCGCTTGGCATGCTCTGAGCAAACGCGTTGAGGCCAGTCATCGATAGCGCCTCAAGCGACGCTTTGTCGCGCTCTGACTTCGATACACCTTGCACCTTGAGCCCGTAGCCGACGTTGTCAATGATGTTGCGGTGTGGAAACAGTGCAAAGTGCTGGAAGACCATCCCCATTTTTTCGCGGCGGTAAGCCTGAAGCGGTTTACCGCGGAGCTTCTGCACGTCTACTCCATCGACGATTACTTCGCCGTTGGTGGTCTCGTGAAGTTTGTTGACCGTGCGGATAGCGGTCGACTTACCTGACCCAGAAAGGCCCATGACCACAAAGATCTCGCCCTGTTTGACCGAGAAGTTGACATCTTTGAGGCCAACGACATGTCCGGTTTGGGCTTGAACCTCGTTCTTGGTCATACCGGCTTGGGATAGCTCGAATGCTCGACCCCGGGGCTGCGGCCCGAAAATCTTGTAGACATTCTTCAGCTCAATAATGGTCTCGCCCGCTTCAGTCACGCAGTGGCCTCAGTTCCCCTCTAACATCACGCTGGCGCAGAACCTAACACGCACCTCAGAACGAACAAGTGGCCGATGTCACTTCTTTCCCACATGGTGGGCCCGCCCATGTCAGAGCCACACGAATTCGCAGATTTAACCGCCGCCGAAGCCGCAGAAGCCGCAGCTCAGCTCGTCGACCCCAACGCCGTTGTGGGCGGTCCTGCGTTCGAGGCCAGCACCGCGGCCAGAACTTGGGCCCTCTTCCTTGGCCTTGGTTTAGTGATGGTCGGCAACGGCCTACAGGGTGCAGTTCTCGGGTTGAGAAGCGCATCTGAGGGCTTCGGGGTGGGTGTCACCGGCCTCATAATGACGTCGTACTTTGCTGGGTTTCTAGTCGGCAGCCGTTACGCCGAACACGCTCTTCGCAGCGTCGGGCACATCCGCACCTTCGCGGCCCTGGCATCGACCGCGTCGAGCACCGCGCTTGTTCACGTGATCTTTGTCGAACCCTTTACCTGGGCCGTCATGCGGTTTGTCTTTGGCCTGTGCATGGCAGGCCTTTACGTAGTTATCGAGTCGTGGCTTAACGATCTCGGCACAAACGCCACACGCGGGCGGCTATTGGCCATCTACATGGTGGTCACCATGGCCGGTATCAGCATCGGACAACTCCTCCTCAACGTCGCCGATGCCTCCAAGTTCACGCTATTTGCCCTGGCCTCGGTGCTTGTCTCGTTGTCGCTAGTGCCAATAACGCTGTCGGCGGCTAGCACTCCGCCCGTCTTTGGGTCCGAATCGATGCCACTTCGGACGCTACTGAAGATCGTTCCAACCGGCCTCACGTGCTCGTTCTTAGCCGGAGTCGGTTTAGGAGCACTCATTGGCCTCTCGGCCGTCTTCGCGGCTACCACCGACATGAGCCCGGCTCGTATCTCAATGTTCCTGTCGGCCCCGATGATCGGTGCGGTCGTATTCCAATGGCCCATCGGATTGGCGTCCGATCGGTTGCCGAGGCGCGGCGTGATAGCGGTAACCGCCGCGGGTGCGGCCGCCTTCGGACTAGCGCTAACCGCCGTCGAGGCCGAGTCGTGGGCGGCAATTGGGTTGATGTTCGTACTCGGTGGAGCGGCGTTCCCGCTCTATTCATTGGCTATCGCGCTCACGATCGACTGGGTGGAACCGACCCAGATTGTTGGCTCGACCGCTGTCCTGGTGAGGGTCAACGCCGCCGGCGCGATAGTGGGCCCGCTGGCGACGGCAGGCCTGATGGCGATCCAACCAAGGCTGTTCTTTGTGATGCAGGTCGCCCCTTACCTGCTGATCCTCGTCTATGTCCTGTACCGGATTGTTGTGAAAGAGGCCGTGCCCGTCGACGATCAATCGACATTCCAGCCCTTCCCGGCCCGCGCATCAGCGGCCGCGGCGCGTCTGCTGCATCGTTCCCGATCAGCCACCGGCGATCAAGGCAACGCCAACCAATGACCCGGCGAGACCAACTACCTGCCACCACCTAAGCCGCTCGCCATCGAACACCCAACGCAGGGCCACTGTTACCGCTGGATACATCGAACCTGCCACTGCTACGGCACCGACGGTGGCCGTGGTTGCCCTTTGGAAGCCGATGTAGATTGCCCCCACGCCAAGAGTGCCGAACACGCCACCGATCGCAGCGGTTCGTTTGACCGATGTGTCTCGCGGCAGAAGTTCGTTGCCTAGAGCCAACCCAGCCGCTGCGACCAAAGCGCCGGCCACCGATCTCTGGGCCACAAGGGGCCACAAACCCGACTCGGCGGACGTTTCGGCTCCTAACAACAGCATCGCCGCAAACGCTAGGCCGGCGAACGCGGCCAGCGCGATTCCTCTGTTCAGGTCGGCAGTTCCAGGTGACCACGCTGCAAGGATCAAGCTGGCCATCCCCATCACGATGCCTGTGGCGGCCAATCTCGAAGGCGGTGATCCGGTGACGCTGTCTAGAATCACCGGTATCACACCGCTGACGACAGCCGTTATTGGTGCTGCTACCCCTACCGACGTCAGCACGAACGCCTGATAGATGGCCCAAAGTGCCACACCTGCGGCCAGCCCTGAAGCCGCGCCGAGGCCCAGATCGACAAGCCTCGGCGAATGGC
>JAADHX010000081.1 GCA_013151655.1 Actinomycetota bacterium | reverse complement strand
CAAACGCTGATACGCCTCTGGCACCGGCGTCTGGTGTTGTCCGAGCGAACACCGTGTAGATGTCGGCATCGGGAGCGTTCGAGATCCAGGTCTTCTCGCCGCTAATGCGCCAACCGTCACCATCTCGCACCGCCTTGGTCGAGATGGCCGCCGCGTCCGACCCAGCGTCAGGCTCGGTAAGAGCAAAGGCAGCAGCGGCGCGACCCGCGGCGACTTCGGGCATCCAGGTGTTAACCACATCGGGTGTGCCTTGGAAAAGGATCGGATACGAACCGAGCCCCTGCAACGCCAACGCCGTTTCTGCGGCCGGCATGAGCCGACCCAGCTCCTCTCGCAGAACACACAATGCCGTCGAAGAGACCGCATCGTCGTGAACGCCACCGATCGATTTCGGAAACAGCTGAGGTAACAGACGATTGCCAAGCACCGCTAGAAGTGGTCGATTGAGCCGCCCATCTGGAGCGGCGCCGGCCAGGCTGAGCAACTCTGGCATCTCCTCGGCCACGAGCTCCTTAAGCCGGTCGGCAAGTGCAGAATCCATCAGCGTCTCCCTCAAACCAGATTTCCCGAACCTGTGCCCAAAATCGCGGTCGTGACCGCAGCTTTAGGCACAGGTTGCGATTGTAGGCAGGTCGAGTCTTGCCGCGACTTCCGCCCAGGCGTCTTCGGCATTGGCGACGTCGAACCCCATTGCGTCCAGGCCGTAATCGAGCGCACCTTGGACATTGCGAGGTTGGTCGTCGACAAAGAGGATTCGGCTAGGCGCCACGCCGAGTATCTCGACGGCCCGCTGATAAGAACGCGGGTCTGGTTTCAAGATGTCGGTGTCTGAGCAGTCGACAATATGGTCCACCAGACCAAGAAACTCGACGTTGTGTTGCCACGCCTTGCCGTGGAACGCACTCATGTCGTTGGTGAATATCGACACGCTGTATCCAGCCGCCTTGGCTGCGATGGTAGTGGCCGAAGCGGCTTGGCGGATGATGTCGGGTGTTGGTGGGTCGTACAGCAGAGTCATGTACTCGTGAAGTTCTAGTTCTTTGTTCGCAGCAACACCGACGTCGGTAGCGCGTTGACGCCAGTAGTCGCGTTCGGTTATCGATCGACCGGAGATCATTTCGCGCCACAGCGGATCGCTATCTGGGTCGATTGGTCCAAGCCAATCCAGCATTCCAGCATCGATGCCAAGCCGAGACTCGGCCTTGTGATGGAGTTCGACCGGGTTAAGAAGGCACACGCCGCCGAAGTCGAGTAGCAGCGCGTCGTATTCTAGGCCAGCAGCGATCATGCGAAAGTAACCTACGTTCGGCTAGCGGCGACCATCTCACGATTCCGCATAGCGGGATCTGCGGTTGGCTGATCAGACCCGCGAATAGCCGAGTCGTTTCGAAGCGGTGCGCGCTAGGACGACAACTGCCTCGGCCACTTCGTCGCGGTTGGCGTCGATTCTTTCGGCTGGCCCAGCGACGCTAAGAGCAGCCACGCAAGCGCCGCTGCCATCACGGATCGGGGCTGCAACGAGACCACGCCTATCTCCGATTCGTGTCGATTCTCGGCGTATCCAGTTTGACGAATCGAGGCTAAGTCGGCCCGAAGCACGTCGGTCGAGGTGATGGTGTGTTCGGTTTTTCTTGGTAGTTCCCAGCCTTTGAGGATCCGGGCCTGCTGCGCCGGCGAAGCGAACGCAAGCAGCGCTTTCCCCGACCCGGTGCAGTGGGCGTGGTTTCGGCGACCCAGATCGGTGAACATCCTGAGGGTGTGTGGGCTGTCGAGTCGTTCGACATACACCACTTGGCGCCAGTCAAGGACCCCCACTTGGACTGTCTCGCCGGTTCGGTTTCGAAGCTCGATCATTGGTAGCAGCACTGCCTCGTGCAGGTTGCGCTGAGTCGGCACTGCGGCGGCTAAGTCGAACATGACCAATCCGACGCGATAGCGGCCGCTGTCTACATCTTGGTCGAGGATGCCCTCATCGAGGAGCGTGGCGAGGATGCGATGAACGCTCGACTTTGAGACCTCGAGGTGTTGCGACAGTTCCGTCACGCCCCAGGTCGGGTGAGATGCGGTGAACGCCTTCAGCAACCTCGCCGCCGTAGCCACCGATGAGAGCCGGTTGCCTGACACGTTGGTCAGTTTAGACGTACTGTCCCGTTATGCGGAATAGTTTCCGAGTTGCTGTGACCACCGTCATATGGTCGATGGCCGATGGGGATTCTTCGCCTTAGCCATGTCGACATCACGGTTCCAGACCTCGAACTGGCTGCCGCGTACTACACCCAAGTGATGGGTCTCGACATCAGTGAGCGCACCGACGATCGCATCTTCTTCAAGTGCTGGGATGAACGCGACCATCACTGCCTAGCGGTTCGTCACGACACTCGTGTCGGTCTCGATCGATTTGCGTTCAAGGTCGACCGCGAAGACGATCTCGCATCGTTTGAATCTCGAATTGAGGCCGCTGGGTACCTGGTCGAGCGAGTAGCCGACGGCGCCGAGATCGGGCAGGGCCAGTCGATCCGTTTCGCGTTGCCGTCTGGTCACGAGATGGAACTCGTACACGACGTTGTAAAGGTGGGCGGTAGGTTGCCTTTGCTGAACCCGGCGCCGATCGTGCCCGATCTGGTTGGTATCGCCCCACCGAGGATCGATCATCTTCTGGTTCACGCCGAAGAGGTGCCAGAAGCGGCTCGGTTCTTCCAGGACGTCCTCGACTTCAGGCTGACCGAGCAGCTCCTTGATGGTGGTGGGCACCAAACCATCGCTTTCCTCGAACGGTCGGCCAAACCCCACGACATCGCGTTCGTGCAAGGGCCGAATGGTGCCCTTCACCACTTTTCGTTCTGGCTAGACGATTGGGACCACATACGCCGGGCCGCCGACATCTTGGCCTACAACGGCATCACGATCGACGTTGGCCCGACCCGTCACGGCCTCACCAGAGGCAACACGATCTACTTCTTCGACCCAATGGGTACCCGCAACGAAGTCTTCTCCGGCGGTTATCGCCCCGATCCAGACTTTCCGACCATCACCTGGACCGACGATCGGGCCGGTAAAGCCGTGTTCTACTACGAAGGAGTGCTCAACGAGCGCTTCGCGACGGTTCACACGTGAGGCGCTGACCATGGACGGAATTCTTCGCCTTTCCCACGCCGATGTGCGGGTACCAGATCTTGAGCTTGCCCTGGCGTATTACAGCGAAGTGGTTGGGCTTGTTGTTACCGGCCGAACCGACGGCCGTGCCTATCTCAAGGCATGGGACGAACACCAGCACCACAGCCTCATTTTGTCTGAGGCGCCCACTTATGGCCTCAACAGTCTTGGGTTCAAGGTGAGCCGCGAGTCCGAGCTCGATCGCTTGGCCAACCGAGTCACAGATGCAGGGATCACAGTCCAATGGCACGAACCGGGCGAGCTTGCTACGGCGTCGGGGGCGACAGTCCGATTCGTGGCTCCCAGCGGGCACACAGTTGATCTCGAATATGGAATGGGTCAGGTCGGCAACGGTTTGCCGCTTTCGAACCCACCACCGGCGCCGGACAACCTGATCGGGATGCATCCGCCGCGCATCGACCACATCTTCTTGTTGTGCGAAGATGTCGACGGCATCACTGAGTTTTTCGCTGAGGTCCTCGAGTTCAGGCTGACCGAGCAGATCGTGGCCGACGACGGACACCAGCTGGCAACGTTCTTGGAGCGGACGCACACCCCTCACGACATTGCGTTTCTAACTGGCCCTGATGGCGGGTTTCACCATCTTGCCTATTGGGTAGACGAGTGGAACGACCTCCGCCATGGTGCCGATACCTGCGCCTACCACGGTGTTCCGATCGAGGTTTCGCCCACCCGGCACGGAGCCACCAGAGGTTGTGGGCTGTACTTCTTCGATCCGGCTGGCAATCGCAACGAGCTGTACACCGGCGGTTACAGCTTCGACCCAGACGACGAACCGACCACCTGGACCGAAGCCGAGATGGGGCGCGCAATCTTTACATACCGCGGGCAGGTCGATAGCGGGTTCATGACGGTGCATTCGTGATGGATAAATCATGACCGACACACCCAGTTCTAAGGCGTCGGATCGTTTCGAGACTCCTCACTACCTGGCCCGCTTTCGCCAGCGGGCCCGTCAACAGAACGGCTCGGTCGATTCGGCTGCCTCGGCAGTTGATGACGCTGATGCAGCTCCGTTGTACCTAAAACAGTTCCGCGCCAGAAGTCACGACTCAAGTGATGGAGCTGCTGAAGAGACTCTTCCGCTTTGGCAACGATCCGGCCTAGCGGTGCAACAAGCGCTCACCGAGGACAACCGCAACAAGGAGATCTCAGCGCCGGTCGAAGCAATTGAGCGTCAGGTGGTCAGCGATGTCTACCTGATTCGTCATGGTGAAACTCAGGGGTACTCAACCGATTCGGGTCTCACTCCCCAAGGTGCCTGGCAGGCGCACACCTACGGCCATACCCTCTCGCGGCGGGTCAAGTCAGGCGAACCCATCGTGTTTCGTAATGCCGACACGAGCCGGGCCAGGGAGACCGCCGAGCAGATCCACAGAGGGCTGTTAGACGGGTTAGCGCAGTACGAGAAGGACATCACGATCGTCGAACCAGCGGTTGCCGACGAGTTCCGCAACTTTGGGTTCGCGGCACCAGACGGCATAAAGGACGTCACCGCCGCGTTCCGCGAGTATCACGCTTTGCTTGAGGGGTTCGAACGATCCGCTCAAGGCGACCGTCCGTTGTGGCTAGTCGAGATGGATCGTTTCTGGCGCACTCAACAAGGCGGCGGCGATCCGATACACCACTGGTTAACGATTCCGCTTCTTCACTTCGAGCCGCCGGCGATGACCGTGCGGCGCTTTTGGGTGGGTATCACCCGGCTATCGGCTGAGTTCCCGGGCGCGAGGCTGGCAGTTGCGACCCACTCTGGATGTATCAGAGCATTCGCCGTATCGGCCCTGGGCTATGACCCTGGCGAGCCCTATAACACCGAACACGTTCGAGTGAAACTATTCGCTCGCAACGGTGAGTCGGCTTGCAGCGATGCCCTCGTTGCCTATCGCAACCGGGTTCAAGAGGTGAAGGTGCCAGCAATCGAACAGTTGCCGGCATGGTCGGTTAATGACGATTGGGCTGGCCTAGAAGGAGCCTCATTGTGATTTACCGAACCGAACGGGAGACAGTTTCGTGTGCGAGGCCTGTCCAATCATCGATTGGGAGAAAGAACTGCCCACGGTGCGTTCGTTCTCTGCGACCAGGGTTGATTCGGCCATGACCGACCACATCGTCTGGTTCGATCGCTACGACCGCGACAAGCACCGACCATTTGTCGGTGGAAAGAACTCCAGCCTCGGCGAAATGATGATGGCCGAGCTGCCCGTTCCTCCCGGTTTTGCTATTACCACCAACGCCTACGAACAGATGTGGAGCGACAAGGCGCTCGTCGACGACATCAACGGGCTGCTCCGCAGCATCGACCACGACGACTTTGTCGGAAACATCAAGATCTCAAACCAGATTCGAGTCCGCATCGAGGATGTTCCGGTTTCTGATGAGGTGGCGACCGATATCTGTGAGGCCTATGAAGCACTCTGCCTGCACTGTGATGTCGAAGACCTCCCGGTAGCGGTTCGATCCTCGGCTACGGCTGAGGATCTTCCCGATGCTTCGTTTGCGGGTCAGCAGGACACGTATCTGTGGATCAGGTCGGCCGACGATGTTATCCATCACGTGCGCCGTTGTTGGTCTTCGATTTTCACCGATCGGGCCATCGCTTATCGGCACTCGATGGGCTACTTGCACCAGGCTATCGCCATGTCGGTTGGCGTTCAGAAGATGGTCGACCCGATAGCTGCCGGTGTTGCCTTTACCCTAAACCCGACCAACGGCGATCGTTCCCAAATCGCGATTGATGCAGCCTGGGGCCTAGGCGAGGCTGTGGTTTCTGGCGAAGTAACCCCAGACAATTTCTTGGTCGACAAAGTGCTTCGCGAGGTGGTCAAGCGCGAGATCTCCGACAAACACATCGAGTATCGACTCACTCCAGAAGGTGTGGTCGAGAAGTTGCCGGTCGAAGACGCTCGGCGGAACGAGCCTTCGGTCAGCGACGAAGACCTCGTGGGGATAGCAATCCTCGCTCGTCGGGCCGAAAAGCACTACGGGTGTCCCCAAGATGTCGAGTGGGCTCTCGATCGTCATCTGCCCGCTGGTGAGAACGTGGTCATGCTCCAGAGCCGACCCGAAACGGTGTGGTCGCAGAAGGCAGTGAAACCAATTTCGAGGTCTGGCTCCGACATGATGTC
>JAADHX010000332.1 GCA_013151655.1 Actinomycetota bacterium | reverse complement strand
AGACCTTCTCAATAGTCCGGTCAGAACTTGATGTCGCCCGCCACACGAGGCGTTTTCCCCGCGCCGACACCCTGGCCTCGATCTATAGCCGGGTAGTCAACAGTCAAGCCAAACTGGCCGATGTCCTGACCGATCACTTTCCCTGGGTCGCCGAACACCACGACTCCATAAGCGAGGTGGCTAAGGCCTACACGGCCAGGAAGCGACGCCAGAGTGTTCTCGACTACGACGACATGTTGCTGTTCTGGCGAGCCCTCGTGAATAGCGAGGCTGGAGTAGTCATGCAGCGACGCTTCGATCACGTGCTGGTTGATGAGTACCAGGACACGAACCCGATCCAGGCCGACATTGTTCGGGGCCTTTGCGCAGGTGACGCCACGCCGACCGTTGTTGGCGATGATGCTCAAGCCATCTACGGCTTTAGGGCTGCGACCGTCGAGAACCTCTGGTCCTTCACTGACCAGTTCGACGATTCTCGAATGGTCACGCTCACCCAGAATTACCGGTCCACTCCAGACGTTCTGAGAGTGGCCAACGGCGTGCTGGCCCAGTCGCAGTTCCTGGTGCGCAAGGAACTGAGCACCGAGATCGCCTCTGGTCCGGCGCCTCGGCTGGTTACGTGCGACGACGAAGCCGCCCAGTCGGGCTGGGTCTGCGACGAAATCCTCAGTCTTCGAGAAACAGGCCTCGACCTCCGCGACCAGGCCGTGTTGTTCCGATCGGGCCACCACAGCGCTCATCTCGAACTCGAGTTGGCTAGGCGAGACATTCCGTTCGTCAAGTACGGCGGGCTCAAATTTCTCGAAGCTGCGCACGTAAAGGACCTCCTCAGCTTGCTCCGAGTTCTCGACAACCCGAGTGACGAGTTGGCGTGGAACCGAGTTCTGCGGATGCTCGACGGTGTTGGCCCTGCGACCACGACCCGTCTGCTCGCCGAGCTCGACATTGCCGGCGATCCCGACGGGGCATTCGCGCGCTTCATTTCGGGCGACGTACGGATGCCGCCACGGGCGGCCGCCGACGCAGAGATTCTGCGTTCGGCCTGGATCGACTGCGCCGCAACCGACCCCACTGATGCCGCCGAATCCTCACCCGAAGGTACGAGCACGCAGTCGGTTACTCCCGCCGAACAGGTCGACCGGCTTCGAGCAGTTTGTGTTGCGACGTTCCCTCGGCGTTACGACGATGCACCAGCCAGGCTCGGCGACCTCGAACAGCTCGCTGTTCTTGCCAGCGGCTATGCAACGCGCTCGCGGTTCCTCACCGAAGTGGTGCTCGACCCGCCCGAACGAACCGGCGACCTCGCCGGACCTCCGCATCTCGACGACGAGTTTCTGACCCTGTCGACAGTGCATTCAGCCAAGGGTCTCGAATGGAGTGCAGTCCATCTTCTGCATGTCGCCGACGGCAACCTGCCTAGCGACATGGCGTTGGGCGACGCTGAGGGGCTCGATGAAGAACTCAGGTTGGCCTACGTCGCGGTCACGAGGGCCAAGACGCATCTAAACGTTCTGTTCCCGATGCGCTACCACATCCACCGGTACGGCCAAGATGATCGTCACCTCTACGCTCAGCTGAGCCGTTTCTTCGAACCGATCCGCGACCGATTCGCAGTCGAATCGGCGGGTAACAGGGCCGAACTCGACGAGGTTGTCGAGACCAAACAAGTCGATGTCCAGGCCAGCGTCGAACAGTTCCTAGATAACCTGTTCTGACCGTTTTCGCAGCACGACAGTTCCGACTATGGGCGAAGCCGTTCGGTACGTCGCGATCAAACCGTGGGGGCTACCTTGCGACGGTGGTCAGCGATTCGATGGGTGAGTTCTTCAGGCGGGCCGGGGCGGTGCAGCAGATAACCCTGAGCGAGGTCACAATCGAGATCACGCAGCCGCTGAAGTTGGACCTTGCTTTCGACTCCTTCGGCGATGACCACCAACCCAAGTTCGTGAGCTAGTCGAATTATCGACTCCAAGATTGCGTGCTGCGCGTGATCGTGGCCGGCGTGCTGAACGAACGTCTTGTCGACCTTAAGAATATCGATCGGGAACTCATGCAAGTAGGCCAGCGAGGTTTGACCCTTGCCAAAGTCGTCAAGCGCCAGGCGCAGCCCGCGGTCCTTCAGAGCCTGGAGTTTTTTGTTGCTGTCGTTGCCTGCACTGACGATGTTCTCTGTGATCTCGGCGATGATCCAACCAGGATCGACACCGGTACGTTCGAGGACACTGTCGAGGGTTTCGAAGAATCGAGGGTGGAACAGTTCTACCGGCGACACGTTGACGGCGACCATCGGCGGTTGATCCGAGAAACGTGTCTGCCAGTCGGAGGCTTGAATGCAAGCACGCTCGAGAATCCGTCGACCCAACTCGAGGATCAAACCAGAGTCCTCAGCTATAGGCACAAGGATCTCCGGCGAGATGACACCCTGCACCGGATGCTCCCATCGCAGCAGAGTCTCTGCACCAATGATCTGCCCAGTCCGAACTGACAGGATCCCTTGGAACGCGACGCCAACCAGGTTGTTGGTTACGGCGCGGCGTAGATCAGTCTCGATGCGGATACGACTGAGGCCTTCCTCGTCGAGGTCGGCTCGGTAGCGTTCCCAGCGGGCTTTGCCAAGAGCCTTGGCTCGGTACATCGCTAGGTCGGCTCGCCTAACTAGCTCAGATGCGTTCTTGATCTCATCGCCAGACACCGCGATGCCTACCGAACAGCTGATTACAACCTCGTTATTCATCACTATGAATGGTTCCGCGATCGCGTTACACACTCGGTCGGCGATGTCTGCGATCTCGGTGTCGTCTGTGCTTGAGAACACATCGCGGAGCAACACCACAAACTCGTCTCCGCCCATCCTGGCCACAAGATCGTTCTGGCGTACGGCGCCGACGAGTCGTCTAGCGACGTTGACCAGAAGGTCGTTGCCAACGTCGTGCCCGAGGCTGTCGTTGACCGGTTTGAAGCGGTCGAGATCTATGAACATCACTGCACACTCGGTGCCGCCGTCGCGGGTGTTCGCGAAAGCAGTCTCGAGTTGATCGTTGAAATCAATCCGGTTTGATAGGCCCGTGAGAGCATCGTGGTAGGCCTGATGGTGGAGTCGTTGCTGCATCGCCCGCAACTCACCAACGAGCCGTTTGTTGTGCAGGGCAATGGTTGCGTTGCCCGCTAGCAGCTCAACACACTCGACTTGGGTCGATGTCACCTGGACGCCGAGCCTACGACCACACCGCAACACCACTGTGGCATCGCCGCGAGCCCCAAGAGGGCAGGCAAGCAGGGTCGACAATCCCTGGCGACGTAACCCACTCTCGACCTCTGGCCCAAGCGTTCCGTGCACTACCACCGTGTCGGTTTCGAGCTCGAGCAGCCCGCCCTCCACCGATGTCGGGCTTGGCAGCGTGATTCCGGGTTCACGCTGACGCGTCGCCTCAATGCGCCATTGTCCGCGTACGCCTAGGACGCACACGTCGACCACATCGAAACCGAGCAGCGAGACGCTCTTTAGCAACTCGTCGACCATCCCAGCGTCGAGCCTGGCGACCCGCTGGCTCGACTGGGCCACGGTTTCGAGCAGCCGACTGCGGCTGGTGGCTTCGCCGGTGGCGCGTCGTTCGAGACGAATGTCGAGCAACAGTTTCTGCGACAGGTAGATCGTTGGGATGGCAACCAACAACACGATTCCGAGCCGTTGAAGCATGAGGTCGGCTTGGTCGAAGAAACTGCCCAACTCGTTGTTCCACATGCGTGAAGCGAGGTTCACTCCGAACAGTCCCACCCAGGTCACGATGGCAGCTCGAACACCGAACCGCATGCCAGCTTCGAGAATCGGGATAATAAGGATGAACCAGGCCATGTTGGCATCAAAGACACCGAGAGCACTCACGACGAGCAATACGATGAAGGCATCTGCGACGATCGCCGTGACGCTCGTCACGAGCCGCAGCCGTCCGTTCGGCACCTTTTGGGCAACGAGCGACAGCCCGTTCATGAGGGCAAGCGTCCCGCACAACAACACGGCGTTAAACCAGGTGTTGAGAGCGAGGCTTGCTGTCTCAGGTCCCGGTCGGTAGCGCAGGATGTACGGAAAAAGAAGAGCGATTGCAACGAGCCGCATCGCCCGCAAGCCAGCCTCGACTATCTGAGTGACCTCGTCCATTGGTCCGTCGGCCCAGCGATCGACCCGAGATACGGGCGCGAGCACGCCTGGACTCGTTGATACTTGACCTTGTCCGGATTGGGGCACTCAAACTCCGTTGTTCTCGAATGCCCGTCGGTCATTTAGGCCAATGTGTGAGGCCTCGCCCCGAATGGCTGTGCCTTGATCGTGGCCGCCTCGGCGCTCACGGAGCCCTGACTTCGCCTGCCGGCTCGGCCTTCAATAGCCGCCTGATGATCAACTTGAGGCACAACGTTTCGTCGGCGCCTTCGAAGATGGACAACACACGGGCGTCGACAAAAAGCCGACTAACTGGATATTCCTCGGCGTATCCAAACCCGCCATGTATCTGCATGGCCTCACGAGTGACCCATTCGGCGGCCTTGCAAACGTAGGCCTTAACCATCGAGGCTTCGAGGGTTCCTCCGCCCTTGGCCATCATGACCGCGACCGCATAGTTGTACTGGCGAGCGGCGCGAATAATGGCTGCCATCCGACCGAGTTTGGCTCGTGTCAGCTGATACTGGCCGATCGGCTGGCCGAATACCTTGCGGTCGGCTGCATAGGTTGTGGCGGCCTCGAATGCAGCCTGCATAACCCCGACGGCCCTGGCTGCGGTTTGGAGGCGCCCATTCTCGAAGCCAGCCATCTGGAGGTAGAACCCGCGCCCGAGGCCTTCATCGCCACCGACGAGGTTCTCGGCCTCGACGAACCAATCTTCGAAAGCAACTTCGAAGGAGTGCATGCCTCGATAGCCGATGGTCGGGATGGCCCGGCCTTCCATGCGGCCGCCGGCATCTTGATGCAGTTCGAACTGGTGGCCAGCGGTCGACTCCTTGGGCACGATGAAGAGGCTCAACCCGCGGTGGCCCTTGCTCTTGTCTGGGTCGGTGCGGGCCAGAAGCATCATCACGTTGGCTCGCCCGGCGAAAGTGCACCAGGTCTTGACACCGTTGATGTGCCAACCACCGCGGGTGGGTGTCGCCGTTACCTTTAGCTGAGCAACGTCTGAGCCGTAGTCCGGCTCGGTGACGGCCACGGCGCACATCGTTTCGGCTGTTGCGATCTGCGGGAGCCACTTCTGCTTTTGGGCTTCGGTTCCGCCCCGTTCGAGAGCGCGGGTCAGGATCTCTGGTCGGGTTATGAGCGATCCGCCTGCGCCGAGCGAGGCCCTTGAGAGTTCCTCTGTAGCGATAACCATGCCGAAGTAGTCGCTCTCGCCGCCGGTCGCGAAACCGCCGTACTCTTCTGGCACCGAGAGGCCAAAACACCCCAACTCCGCGAGCCCCTGAATCAGTTCCTCGGGGATATCGGAATCAGTGCGATGAATGTGCTCAGCTGCGGGCGCGACCTTGTCGTCGGCAAAGCGCCTAAAAGTGTCGGCGACCATCTCGAAGTCGTCGTCGAGGTGCGATGGCGGGTCCAAGTCGGCCAACGACGCCAGGAACTCCGGATCTCGGTAGGCGATGAGGAACTCCCGAGCGCTGTCGAGGGCACCGACCTCAATTCCCCAAAGGTGTTCACGGCCGATGGTCTTGGCGCCAAGTTCGGCCACGACGTCGGCGATGAATGCGCACGCCAACGCGCCCTCAGCTGGCCCCTTCTTGCCATCATCGATGACAGAGCGGCACATCTCGATGGCCGATGCGGCATGGGCGATGTCGTAAAGCATGACTTGGTGTTGCTCGGCATCGTCGAGTTCGCGGTGGCGGGCGATAGCGGCATCGACAACGGTCTTGGCCAACGCTGTCGTGCTTTTGGCTGCGGTCATGTCTGGCGTCATGGCCGCGAGATTATCGGCAGTGCCGAGATGTCTTGACCGCTTCAGACAGCGCTGCCGGCCAACTGTCTGACGAAGGCTGGAATCTCCGCGGGAGGAACGGCCTTCTGGAAGTAGTAACCCTGCGCTCTGTCGCAGCCGAGGTCGCGCAAATTTCCAAGCGTCCACTCATCTTCGACGCCCTCAGCGACAACCTCAAGGTTCAGATCGTGACCCAAGTTCACGATCGAACGGACGATCACGGCGTCATTGGCCTTAGTGGCCATCTGACCAACGAAGGTGCGATCGATCTTGATCTCGTGTACTGGAAGCTGACGCAGATGGGTCAGCGACGAGAAGCCGGTCCCGAAGTCGTCGATGCTGGTGCGAATTCCGCGTTCGTTTAGTGTCATAAGCACACTCACTGCGAGATCCAGGTCGTCGACAACTTGGCTTTCGGTGATTTCGAGCATGAGACGCGAGGGATGCACAGAGTGCAGTTCGAGCTGTTCGACGATGAAGTCGGCCAGACCCGCATCGTGGAAGTTTCGGGCTGAGAGGTTCACCGCTACATCGATCTCGATGCCCATCAGGTCCCATTCATGGACCTGGGCAAGAGAACGTGTCACGACCTTGCGAGTGAGCTCGTCGATGAGGCCAGCGACTTCGGTGAGCTCGATGAACTCATCGGGCCTAATCATGCCGAGCTCGGGGTGCAGCCATCGCACGAGCGCCTCGACTCCGACAACAGTCCCGGTCTTGAGATCGATCTTTGGCTGGTAGTAGACGACGATCTCGTCTTGGCTGAGTGCTCTCGGCAGTTCACCCAGAAGAGTAAGTCTGCGCAGCGAGAACTTGTCGGCGTCGGCGCTGTAGGTAACCCATGACTGGCGGGTTTCCTTAGCCTGATACATCGCGACCTCGGCCCGTTGGAGCAGTTCTTCTGGCTTGGCGGCGTCCCTGGGGAAGCTAGCGGCACCGATCGACGCACTCGACTGCACCTGGAGCCCTTGAAGAGTCAATGGCGCCGAGACCTTTGCGATGATCTCCAGTGCTACTTGTTCGACGCGTTCGGAGTTGGCGTCGGTCAGCAGTACCGCGAACTCGT
>JAADHX010000022.1 GCA_013151655.1 Actinomycetota bacterium | reverse complement strand
CTCAGGTGACGACGTAGTCAATGCAGGCGGTGAGTGCCTCGATGTCGGCGGGGTCGATCGCTGGGAACATGCCGATTCGTAGTTGGTTGCGACCCAGCTTGCGATACGCCTCGGTGTCGAGGATGCCGTTGGCTCGAAGAACAGCGGAAACCGCGGCCGCGTCAATGCTGTCATCAAGGTCGATCGTGCCAACAACATTTGACCTCTTCGAGGGGTCGGTCACAAACGGCGCGGCCCAATCACGCGACTCGGCCCATCCGTAGAGAATCTGCGCGGACGACTCGCTGCGGCCAGCGGCGAAGTCGAGGCCGCCATTGTCGAGCATCCAGTCGAGCTGTGAGTCGAGCAACAAGAGCGTCGTAACGGCCGGCGTGTTGTACGTCTGGTTTTTCCTTGAATTGTCGAGCGCGATCTTCAGATCGAGTGACGCCGGGCGCCAGCGATTGCTTTCTCCGATCGACTCGATGCGTTCGATCCCCGCCGGCGAGCATGCGGCAAACCACAAACCGCCGTCGGATGCGAAACACTTCTGCGGAGCGAAGTAGTAGACGTCGACTTCGCTGGGGTCCCAGTGCAGGCCGCCTGCGCCCGACGTTGCGTCGACTACGACAATGGCGTCGCTGTCGGGGGCAGCAGGTCGTTGAAGCTGCATCGCCACACCGGTGGACGTTTCGTTGTGAGTTAACGCGTATGTATCGATGCCGCGTTCGACGATTGCCTCAGGGTGGCTGCCAGCCTCTGAGCTGATAACAGTCGGTGCGCTGAGGTGTGGGGCCGTGGATGCGGCTTCTGCGAACTTTGAGGAGAACTCGCCGAACGCGAGGTGCTGGCTGCGTTCTTTGATAAGCCCAAATGTCGCAACGTCCCAAAACACGGTCGATCCGCCATCTCCGAGCACCATCTCCCATCCTTCTGCAAGCCCAAAGAGTGCGGCGAGCTTCGAGCGGACATCGCCAACGAGACCTTTGACGGCTGGCTTCCGGTGTGAGGTGCCGAGCACGGTGTCGCGGGCGGCCACGACCGCATCGACCTGCTCGTGACGAACCTTCGAAGGCCCGCATCCGAAGCGCCCGTCTGCCGGCAATAGTTCGGCAGGAATGGTGATTTTGGCTGGGTCGGGCAGGCTTGCGTTCACTCGCCCATCATGGCCCGTCAACCCGAACAATCATCAACCTGAGATGGTGGGGTTTGACCCCTCCATCTCAGGTTGATGAAATCTTAGGAGGGAGTGCCGGGCGGCTGTGGCAGGCTGGGGGACGTGAATCGCACATCGAAACGTCTCGCCGCAATCGCCCCATCTGCCACGCTGGCCGTCGACGCCAAAGCCAAGGCGATGAAGGCCGAGGGCGAAGACGTCATCGGCTTCGGTGCCGGCGAACCTGACTTTCCGACACCTCAACACATCGTTGACGCGGCTATCCAAGCCTGCTCCGACCCCAAGAATCACCGGTATTCGCCAGCGGGTGGCCTGCCCGAACTGAAGATGGCAATCGTCGAGAAGACAAGTCGCGACTCAGGGTTCGAGTGCGAACCGTCACAGGTACTGGTGACGCAAGGCGGCAAGCACGCTGTCTTCACTGCGTTTGCTGCGCTTTGCGATCCGGGTGACGAGGTAATTTGTCCTGCGCCGTACTGGACCACCTATCCCGAGTCAATCGCGCTCGCCGGTGGTGTCCCCGTGGTTATCGACACCGATGCTGCGAGTGGGTTCCAAGTGACTGTCGAACAGCTCGATGCTGCATACACCGACCGGACAAAGGTCCTTCTGTTCGTAAGCCCCGACAACCCTTCCGGATCGGTCTATTCACCAGAGGCTGTAAAGGCGATTGGCGAATGGGCGCTCGCCAAGGGCGTATGGGTCATCACTGACGAGATTTACGAGCACCTCACATATGGCGATCACAAGTTCGTCTCGATGCCGACCGTCGTTCCCGGTCTCGCCGACCAATGCCTCATCGTCAACGGGGTGGCCAAGACCTACGCGATGACTGGTTGGCGGGTTGGCTGGATGATTGGCCCACAAGACGTTGTGAAGGCTTCGGCGAACTTTCAGAGCCATGTCACATCGAACGTGTCGAACGTGTCGCAGCGCGCGGCGCTGGCCGCCGTGTCGGGACCTCTTGACGCCGTGTACGAGATGCGCAAAGCCTTTGCGCGACGCGCCAAGACGATGTACTCGATGCTCAACGCAATTGAGGGCATCACGTGCCTCGAACCGCAGGGGGCGTTCTACGCCTATCCCGATCTCACAGGTCTACTCAATCGACCGATTGCGGGCTCTGTGGCAACCAACACTCTTGAGTTAGCTGACCTTGTCCTCGACAAGGCGAAGGTCGCCTTCGTTCCAGGCGAGGCTTTCGGCCTCGCCGGCTACGGACGCTTCTCATTCGCTCTCGGCGACGATGATCTCGCCAACGGGATCCAGCGAATCGCGTCACTCGTCGCCAGTTGAGACCGACGTTGACCGGTAGACGTCAGTCAGTCGGCTCAGCGTCAAGGGCTTCATCAACTGAGGTGATCAGCTCATCGAGGGTGATCGTCCCGGCGATCCACGCGGTAATCTGGGTCCAGAGCAGACTACTCCCGACGGCAGCCGGCATGACATCGGATGCATCGAATCGGCTAACCGGAGCCTCCGACAGAAGTTCGGAGAATCGCCTGCTAGCGCCGCGGTAGTACGAGTCGTGGTCGACATCAGTTCTGGCGCTGACGAATCCTCCGTCGTCGGCCCACGCCGCCGCGCCTGCTGGCGTGGCCAAGTAGGTCATGAGCCGGTTCACCTCATCACGGTCGTCGAACTGAACAGCGCCGTCCCCGCCAATAACTAGTGGGTCGATCTCGCCTTTCTTGGTCGCCGGCAGGATGAAGAAATCGACATCGCCGTCGGGTCCGACATCGGTGCCGGGCGGGAACCACGACTCGGCGAACGAGGCCTGCTTGTACATAGCGCAACCCGCAGGTGTCGTAAACAAGGGACCACTGGTGTTGGCCACCTCAACATTGAGAATTGATCGCAGGCCCCCTGCTGATCGGCCGCGAAGGAGGACTAGTTCTTCGAACTCCATGAACGCGTCTCGAATAACCTTGTCATCGAACGGGCGCTCGCCGCGCACCCACTCGTCGTAGGCATCTGTACCGGCGCGTCTCAACACGATGTCTTCGATCCAGTCGGTGGCCGGCCATCCAGTTGCGGAGCCGGAGAAAATACTGAAACACCAGGGTGCAAGATCGGTCGTGGAGTCGATGATTTCGACAACGGTTAACAAGTCGTCGAAAGTCTCGGGTATTGACAACTGATGCTCAGCGAAAACGTCGGGTCGGTACCACACGACTGACTTGATGCTGCTGCGATAAGGGACAGCGTGGGCCTCGTTGGTGATGTCGAAGTTGCCGAGATCGTAGTTTGCAGTAACGGCATCGACGGTTCCCTGGCTGAGAGGAACAATCGCGTCGGCACTGATCAATTCGTCGATGACGGCTGGCTGAGGAACCATTGCGATGTCGGGTTCATCGACGCCGCTCTGCACTCGCCGGCGAAGATCTTCGACGAAGTCGGCACTGCCGGTGTAGCGGACTCGGATGCCGGTTTCGAACTCGAACTCTGACATTGCATCGATGAACGCTCCAGCCTCGACACCCAAATAGGGCCCGAAGACGTCGATCGTGCGCGACTCGGTGTTACTGGATGAGGCGGAACAGCTGGCAGCGACTAGAGCCAATCCGACGCCGATCGGCGCCCACCGCTTCACAAAGCGCTCACGACGAATAGCTGGTCGCGCTGATATAGCACCCGAAGCTCGACTTGACCCCCGTACAGATCTCGGATCAGCTCGGCCAACTGCCACACGGGTCTTGGTTCGCCACGCCCGACGATGAGCAACTCGATGTGGGCCCGCCCGTCGATCACATCGGCGTCGTTCTCAACGATGCGAACGTCGTCGTCCCACTGGCTGACCGCTTCGACGACTGAACGCTGGAGGCGAAGATCGGTGATGACGGATTGAGTGTGAAGGTACAGCGGGACAGTCACAAGAGCGACGGCGCCGAGCGTGACCGCGAGGCGCAATCGCAATGCGCGCTTACCTCTTACTGCGTGCGGCCGAAACCCGCTGAAGAACAAGACAATTCCAGCGGAAAGAATTATCGCGGCCAAGTTTGTGAGATAAAGAAGCATTGCGTTTCGTGCGTCTACGCCCAGACCAAGTTGGGCAGTGATGCCGACGGTTGCCAGCGGTGGAACGAGCGCGACTGCGATTCCGACGCCCGGGAGCGCCGAGATCGCCGAGCGTCGTGGCTGGATGTAGCCAGCCGCCGCGCCAGCCGCTATCGCAATGCCGAGGTCGAGTAGACCGGGAAAGGTTCGTCCGCGGATCTCGGTGGGTAGCGCCTTGACATCGATGACGCGTCCGCCTGCGATAGCGCTCACCAGCCAGCCAACAGCGATCGCCATTAGCGTTCCCAACAACAAGACTGAAAGGGCGCGTAGCAAGCGGCGGTTGTCGGCAGTAACCGTTGCGGCAGCGGCAGCCATGATCGGGGTCATCAGTGGCGCTACGAGCATCGCGCCGATAACCACGGCGCCTGAATTGGAGAGCAGCCCAAATGCAGCAATAGCGGCCGACAGTGCGGTCAGTGCACTGAACCTGCTTACGTAGTCACGAAGGTCCGGTCCGTGTGGGATCAACTCGTTGACAGAGGCCCGAGCATCATCGCTCGGTTGTCCAGGAGTGATGGAGCTGAGCCATCGAGAGATTGTGCCAGCGGCCGTCATTTCGTCGCCCAGTGAAGCCTCGCTCTGCTCGGCATCGAGGCTTAGAGG
>JAADHX010000181.1 GCA_013151655.1 Actinomycetota bacterium | reverse complement strand
ATCTCGGTTTTGACTTCTGTGCGTAGGTCTTGGATCTCGGTTTTGACTTCTGTGCGTAGGTCTTGGATGGCGCCTGAGAGATCAGTACGTAGATCTTGGATGTCGGATTTGAGTTCGATGCGGACGTCTTGGAGCTCGATCCGAACTTCGGTCTTGGCGATATCGATGTCGGCTCGAAGAACCGTCACGTCTTTTTGAGTGGCGAGGTTGGCCCACCCAGTTGGTGGCAGAAGTTCCATAAGGAGTTCGCTTGAGTCGGATCCGAGTGCTTCGGTAAGTGCGCCGTGTAGTTTGCGACGGTCTGCGTCAGTGATCATGTGGTTCCCTAGCGTCGAGTGTGTCAGCAGGGGAAGCTGGCTTCGATCATACAAGGGGGTTGTGACGGTGGTCAGTCGGCCACGCTAGGGGCAGTATTGGTCAACCTGTGCCTAGAACGGCGGTTACGACCGCGGTTTTAGGCACAGGTTCGGAGTGGGGTTTCTTTGGTCGGGATGGGGGGATTTGAACCCCCGACCTCTGCGTCCCGAACGCAGCGCGCTACCAAGCTGCGCCACATCCCGATGGGTCTCAACGCTAGCGCTTGCCAAGCGGCGTGACGACCAGATTTTATAACTACGAGACCGCTGCGGTCTGCGACTCGTGGTACGTGCCGCCGGTGAGCAGAGCGTTGATGGCTTTGCGAAGCCTGATGGCATCTAGGGGCTTAATGATCCAACCGTCTGCGTCGGAGCTGTTCGCCAAGAAAACATCGGCGGCCCGGTCGAGAAGCATCAGCACGGGAACGTGAGGGAGCCGGCCGGCACCAGCTTCGAGGCGAAGATCGAGACACGTCGCCATACCGCCCATATTGCCGATCTGGAGGTCGAGAATGACAAGGTCTGGAGTCTCGGCATCGACCTCATCTCGTACAGCAGCGCCGGTGTTGACCACACGAATAGTGGTACCGGGGGCCACCAGCGAGGCTTTGAGGTCTTCGATGATCCAGCTTGCTTCGCAGGCAATCAGCACGTCTGTCACGGCTTACAGGTTACCGCCATGCTCCGTCGAGTCCGAACATGTCGTTGGGGAATCCGGTTGTTAGATGCCGCTCAACATGTTTCAGCCCCTCTTGGTCGTGAATATCGCCAGGGAGCGTCGGGATCGACACAATTGCTCGACCAAGGTTTGCTTCGATCAGAGGCGCCATGGCTTTGTCTTCGCTCTCGACGCGCTTACGCAGGCGATCGACCGCCTCCGAAGACGGTGCGGTTGCCAATCCGTCAGGCCTTGGGTGAACGAGGTTGACGACCACTGCATCGGGCCGAAGCTGGCGGGTGATGAGTGCGCGTATTAGCCCAAGCGCACTCGCGACGGTGTCGGCTCGAGGCGATGCGACCAATACAACCATGGCCTTGTCGCTCGTTAACAGTTCGCCAACGGCTGCGGCTCGATCGCGAAACCCAGCCTCGAGGTCCTCGAATAGGCCGAAGAACTCGACAGCGTCATCGACGATCCCTGCACCCACCACGGCCCCAACCATCTTGACGAAACGTTGCGCGGCCCGACTAAAGAGGCGCGTCGCACCGCTGCGGCGTCCGGTTAGTAGCTGATAAATGCGGTTGTCGAATAGCCGAGTCAACCGACCAGGCGCATCGACAATGTCCAGCGCGGTCTGCGACGGTGGTGTATCGACCACCACTAGATCGAATCGGTCATCGTGGGCTAACCAGTACAGCTCCTCGATAGCTAGATAGTCCTGGGTGCCTGACAGGCCGTTGGTCATGTTTCGGTAGATGCGGTTTTGGCGCATCGCAACAGCCGTGGCGGCGTCGGGTGCGTGCGAATCGACTAGTCGATCGAACGTAACTCGCGGGTCGAGCATCGAGCCCCACAACTCGCCACCGTTTGAGTGTTCGGCGAGTTTGGTCGGCTCGCTACTGAGCTCGCCGGCGACCCCAAGCGCATCGGCCAACCTGCGAGCTGGGTCGACGGTAACTACGACGGCTCGTCGACCGGTGCGGGCTGCGGCAGAGGCCAATGCGGCCGACACCGTGGTCTTTCCAACACCTCCTGTACCAACGGTCAATACAACCTTCGTGCTCGCCGCAATCTCTGCGCTGGGCGGGGACCCCTGCCCCGAATCCATCATTTCGAATTCGCGCTTCGCAGTGACCGAGCTAGCTGCTCCAGGCGAAGTTGTCGATCGATGGGGCCATCAGCCCGAGTCAAGGCGAACCACGGAAGAGGCAATTCGGTCTCCATTCGGACCAGCTGAACAGCCTCGGCCGCGGCGCGCTGTTTGAAGAAGTCGTGAGCGGCTCGGCCAGGTTCGTCTACGGGTGGTGGTTCGGTGAGCGGCGGCTCGATCGAATTGACTATTACCGGTCCGAGGGCGACGCCCAACTCGTCTTCGATGGCGAATGCAGTTTCGACGAGCTCATTAACTGGGGTCTCCTGAGGAAGTGTCACGAGCGTGACCGAACTGCGGTCGTGGTCGGCGAGGAACTCCACTCCGAGCTGGGCTTGATCGGCGATACGGCCCCCGTCGACGGTGTCGAGAATGTCGCGTGGTGTTCGGAGAAAGGCCAGCGCGTGGCCGGCCGCTGGCGCGTCGACGATCACGATCTTGTCTGGGTGGTGCTCGGCCATCTGACGTAGCCGTCCGAGAACCACCAGGTCGCGAATGCCCGGTGTAGCGGTTGCCACCAGATCCAACATTCCGGTACGGGCGAGGCGACCGCCAAGGCGCCCCAGCCCGTGATCCGCGAGGTAACGAGACAGAGCTGTTGAGGGGTCGATCGAAGCCACTGACACCGACGTTGGTCGTAGCGGGCAAGGCACTGGTTCTTGACCGGCATCAGGACAACCGAGGAGTCGGCGTAACGCGCCTGTACCGTCCACCTCGACTGCGAGGACCTCTTGGCCTTCGTCGGCTGTCGCTAGTGCGGCTGCGGCACTGACAGTGGTCTTGCCGACGCCGCCTTTCCCGGCAACGATGACGACCTGCGACGCAGCCACAAACTGCGTTCGATTCACTCGACCTCCGGAGGACTAACGAGTGCACAGGTTAGCCAGGGCCACGTTGGCCGTACTGATTCTTGCGATTTCGGCGTCGATGTTCGTCGCGTCACCGGCGTCCGCCCAAGACGACGATCGCATCATCATCGATGTCCTTGAGGTCAGCGGCCTCATCGATCCCGTCCAGGTCGCATCGATCCTCGATCGGTTGGCTGAGGCCGAACAGAGCGGATCGTTGGCGTTCATTCTTCGGGTCAACAGCACTGGAGTCACCGTTAGCGACGATGAGTTTGCCGACCTGCTCGCCGAACTCGACACCGCTGAGCTCGTCGTGGCCGTGTGGGTCGGCCAGACCGGATCATCTGCGACGGGTAAGTCGGCCCTACTTTTGTCTGTTGCCGATATCAGCGGAATCGCCCCAGGCAGCAAGGTCGGTAATGTCGGGACGACCTTCCAGGGCCAGCCGCTGCCAGAACCGTTCGCTAGTTTCGCCGACCGAACGACGCAAGACCTTGGCGCCGTGCAGGCCGGGTTGGTCGATACCTCGGCTCTGATTCTGGGCGACATGGTTCTCCAAATCGAACCGTTGGTCGACGTGCAGCTCGCCGAGATCGCCGATGTCGATGCTGAGGTTCCGCAGCGTCAACTAGTTGAGGGCGTAACCGTGCGGTTCTTACAGCTCAGCCTGGTTGATCAGCTGTTCCATACCGTTGCCAGCCCGGCAGTCGCCTATTTGCTGCTGCTTATTGGCCTAAGCATGATCTTGCTCGACTTCTACACGGCTGGGATCGGTGTTGCGGGCGTTGTTGGCGCTGTCTGCCTAACCCTGTCTTCGTATGGTCTCGGTGTGTTGTCCATTCGGCCTTGGGCGCTTGTGGTGCTGGTTCTTTCGGTTGGTGCCTACGCCATCGACATACAGACTGGGGTGCCGAGGTTCTGGACCGGCATGGGTACGTTGATGCTGTTGGTCGGTTCGTTTTCATTGTTCGATGTCCACGGCCTGTCGTGGGTGCCATTGGTGGTCGGAATTGGGCTGACCCTTGTATTCATGTTGTCTGGCATGCCTTCGTTGGTCAGGACTCGTTTCTCGACCACCACCATCGGTCGTGAGTGGATGGTCGGCGAGATGGGCATAGCCGTGACCGAGATCGACCCAGACGGCACGGTCGAAGTTCGTGGCGCAAAGTGGCGAGCTCGTACCAATCGCGGAACCCCGTTAGAGGCCGGTGTTGCGGCCCGCGTCGTTGCGATCGAGGGCACAATTCTTGAGGTCGAACCCGAGCTTGGCGGCGCGATCGACTACCGCGAGATGCGCGGCTCCGACAAATAGCAGACTGGGCCGCGCGTTGTTCACGTACGGCTGGTATCTGGGTTCGGGAAAATCCCTCTTGTGTCTGAGGTCACACGATGACTAGATTTCTTATGGGGAATCTAAGGGGGTCGAGTTGGTTGCAGCTCTCCACATCGAATGGCAGCAGCAAGCTGAATGCCGAGGGCCGCAGGCGGTCGTGTTCTTTCCGCCTACGGCTCATGAGCGACGCGTAGAAAAGGCCGAGCGCGAACGTCTTGCCAAGGCCATCTGCGAACAGTGCGCGGTTAGAGCTAGCTGTCTCGACTATGCGCTGAACATCCGAGAACAACATGGCATCTGGGGCGGAAAAAGCGAGAGCGATCGACGTCACCTGAACGCGGTTCGCTGACCGCTCTTCCATATCGGATCTACGCGCGACGCCAAGAGTTCTATCGCGTGCCGACTAATCGAGCGATGGAAGTCGTGGACCGGCTACTCGTACGTCGCCCCGTCGCCTGGTCACCCCGGTTGAGTCGAGCTGGCCCAACAAGGGCGTGTTTGCGGGTGTTGCCTAGATGTTCGCGGACTTCTGAAACCGTGACACCCGCTGGCTGGTGAGCCAACATTGTCGCGAGTTCGTGTGCTGCGGCGTCGATCGCTGCGGGCGTGAAGTAGCGACCATCAAGTTGAAGTAGATGGCCCCTCTGCACAAGGCCTCGGAGCTCAGCGACAGGAATATCGTCGGGTTCGGGTGGAGCGAAGGGTGACGCATCGATGGCGGCCACGAACGGGTGGTCGGCGAATACATCGACGGTTCCGCGAACTCGCACCGTTCCGGCTTCGACCAAGATGTCGTCGAACTGATCGAGTACGGCCCGCTGACGATCATCGAATAGCGCGGTGTCGACGCCCTTGTCGCCGGCATCGACGATGATTTGGTGTGTTGCTGTCAGATGCTCTTGGAGCACCACGGGGTCCACCACCCAGCTGCCGACGTTGGGGATGCGTTTCTCGCCGGTTAGGAGTTCGAGTTGGTGAGCATCGATCCAACCGCGTTCTCCGATTACTCGGTCGACTGATCGATCCGGAACAGCGGTCGCAGCTCTTGCCCGAGGGTCGAGGTCAAGGATCTGACCTCCGCCGATCGTTTCTTGACGCCCGAACTCGCGAAGTACGAAATTGTCGCCGGGCAACAGCGGCAAGGCTTGCTCCAGATACATCCGCACGAACCCGGTATCACCCGGTAAGAGGGCTGCGCCACCGAGCACCCGTAGGCGCACCGGGAACTCACCCGACCCCAGATACATGGCATAGGCGCCCCGACGTGACACTTCGTGGTCGAGCCTGTCGAGCACCCGAAGGTCGGCATCGACATGGTTGGTGCTGAACCACTGACCAGCGCGAACAACAACCTGGCCCCGTGTTAGCTCGGACCGATCGACTCCAGTGAGGTTGATGGCGAGACGATTGCCAGGTCCAACCTTCGTGCGTTCTTTCCCCTGCGACTGAAGGCCCCGGACACGGACGGTGTGACCGCCGGGTTCGACGCGAAGTTCGTCATCGACGCGGATCATTCCCCCCGTTAACGTTCCGGTGACGATGGTGCCTGCCCCCTTTGCGGCGAAGACTCGGTCGATCCACATCCGCGGTCGTTTCAGATCCGCCGACGTGGGAACGGTCGCGGTCAGCTCGTCGAGGGCATCGAGCAGGTCAGGAATACCGGTGCCGTCGATGCTGTCTACGGCGATGATCGGGGCGTCCTCAAGGAACGTACCTTCAAGATGTTCGCTCACATCAAGATGGGCCAACTCGGCCAGGTCGGCGTCGACGATTGACGCCTGGGTAAGAGCCACAACACCGTGTTTCATTCCGAGTATCTCGAGGATGCGTAGGTGCTCTTCTGACTGAGGTTTCCAGCCTTCGGTTGCGGCCACGACGAAGAGGCAGGCATCGACTGCGCCGACTCCGGCGAGCATGTTCTTTATGAACCGGACGTGCCCTGGCACATCGATAAAGCTGATGCCGCGACCCGACGGCAGCGATGTCCAGGCGAAGCCGAGATCGATCGTGAGGCCGCGCTCTTTCTCCTCGATCAGTCGGTCTGGATCGATGCTGGTGAGGGCGCGGACGAGCGTCGATTTGCCGTGATCGACGTGGCCTGCGGTTGCTACAACGTGCACGGTGCTACGAGCCGCCGAGCGCCCCGAGCGCGCTGATGATTGCATGATCGTCTGCGGGGTCGACAGCTCTGAGGTCGATAATGGTCGAGCCGTCGTTTACGCGGGCGATGATCGGCGTATCCGCCGCGCGAAGACTCGCCGTGACGTCGCCGACGATGGATACGCCGACAGACGCAATGGTTGTGGTGGGAAGCGATCCGCCACCAGGCGCGGCCTCGGTGTCGATTACCCTCGGCCCGAACGCGTTGGGTCCGGCAGCTGAAACAATCGCCTCGGCCCGATCCCGAAGGGGGCCGATGGGCGCGGTAGCGGTTCGCCAGAAGTCGATGGCATCGCCGTCTCGATTCAGGTAGGCCAGGGCCACCGTCTGTAAAGCCTCAAGAATCAGATCGCCTGGCCGGAGGGCTCGCATGAGCGGATGCCTGGAGCATTGTTCGACTAGATCGGCCCGGCCGGCGATGATGCCCGCTTGCGGGCCGCCGAGAAGTTTGTCGCCTGAGAACATGACCAGATCGGCGCCCTGACCGAGTGTCTGACGCACCGCTGGTTCGTCGCCAAGCCACGCCGGACGGCCATTGCTCAACCACGGGCAGCTGTCGTCGAGGAGGCCGCTGCCCAGATCGACGATGACTGGCAAACCGAGTGTTGCCAATTCCTTGACCGACGTTTCCTCTTGGAAACCTTCGATTCGATAGTTGCTCGGATGGACTTTCAGAACGATCGAGATGTCGTCGTTTTCGGTGATGGCCGCCTCGTAGTCGGCGATGCGGGTTCGGTTTGTCGTGCCAACTTCGACCAGACGAGAACCCGACTGCTTGAGTACGTCCGGCACACGAAAACCTCCACCGATTTCGACTAGCTCGCCTCGGGAAACCGGAACTGCGCCACCCTTGGCAATGGCCGCCAGACCGAGCATGACGGCGGCCGCGCAGTTGTTGACGACCACCGCAGCCTCGGCTCCGCTGGCCCGAGCAATAAGCGATGCGACCCTGGCCTGGCGGCTGCCGCGGCGACCGTCGTCGAGGTTCAGTTCGAGATTTGAGTAGCCGCTGTTTCGTTGCATTGAGAGGGGAGCGCGTCCCATGTTGGTGTGAAGCAGAACGCCCGTCGCGTTGATAACGGGAACTAGCAGACGTCGCTTGGCCCGTTCGACGTACTCGTCGTACTCGTGATGGCGGCCAGCGGCGATCGCCGCTCGGGCCGCATCGACCAGTAAGGGATGGGGAAGGCCGGTGTCGGTGCGAGAGCGAGCCAAGGTGTCGACGGAAGGCGGATGCACAATGTTGAGGCTAGGGGGATTCACGCCGAGACGAACTTGCTCATCGGCCAGGAACAGTCGATCGATAGGCTCAAGAGGCTGCTAAGGAGCCCGCATGCGCTACCTACTAATCGCGTTCATCGTTGTGCCAATCCTCGAGCTGGCGATAATCATCCAGGTCGGTCAAGGCGTCGGCGTGTTGGCAACGCTCTTTCTGCTGCTGGCGGTGAGCGTCATCGGCGCTTGGATGGTCAGGCTCAAGGGCATCAGCGTGCTCGGTCGCATCCGCAAGCAACTTCAAGCCGGACAGATGCCAACCGACGAGCTCATAGACGGGATGCTGGTTGTGGTGGCCGGTGCTCTAATGCTGACACCTGGATTCATCACCGACGCCGTCGGGTTGTCGCTGTTGTTTGCACCGGCGCGGGTTTTGGCGCGGCGGATCTTGGGCAAACGTTTTCGGGCCTCTATGGTGGCAGGCCCAGGGTTTCGCGCGGCGTCAGCCGACACCTCCGGGTTTGGCACGACTGACTTCATCGATGTGGACCCAGAGAACACAGAAGGCACAGCAGGCGCAGCCGAGGTCACCGAAGTAGACAAACCTAAGGACCAGCCATGACGGGCCCGTTACCGGAGCTTGAGAAGAGCCTCGACAAGAGTAAGATCGCTCGGCCCGCAGCAACGGTGCTACTTGTGCGCGACCGGTCAGATGAGAACCGATCAGAGGATGGCCAGAGCGCCTGCAACATCGAGGTCTTCATGTTGCGACGCAACCTGAACAGCGACTTTGTTGGCGGAGCGTTCGTCTTTCCCGGTGGTGGTGTCGACGAATCCGACCGTCAAGACCCTGGCCTGGAGGCTGTCTGTTCCGGACTTACCGATGCTGCTGCCAGCGACCAGCTTGGCCTCGCGACTGGCGGGCTGGCCTACTGGGTGGCTGCCGTTCGGGAGTGCTTTGAAGAGGCCGGTGTCTTGTTGGCGAGGAGGGACGATGGCGAGATGATCCCGTTCGCCGACCCTTACGTGGTCGCCAGGTTTGGTGAGGCACGACTGAAGGTCTATTCGGGTGATCTTCGCATCGCCGCATTGTGCAGCGCCGAGAACCTGACGATCGCTCTCAACGACATCGTGTACTTCAGTCATTGGGTCACCCCGATGGGCCCCACTCGTCGATTCGACACCCGGTTCTTCATTGCCAGAATGCCCGAGAACCAAGAACCTCTTCACGACGGCGGCGAGACCATTGCCAGTGTCTGGATTTCGGTCGACGAAGCCCTCGAACGGCAACGATCTGGTGAGTTCGAGATGATCTTCCCCACTGTCAAGAACCTCGAAGACGTAGCCCAATTTGGTTCCGTCGATGAGCTAATAGCCGAGGTTAGAGGCCGGAGCTCGATCCCGATGATCATGCCCCAGATCAAACGCGACGAAGATGGCGGCTTCAGCATTCTTGTGCCAGGAGACGACGGCTTCATCGAGGCGTAGAGCCTCGGCCGCTTAGTTGCCCGCGGCGTCGAGGTCCTCAAATGCAGCCTCGACCGTTGCGAACAGGCGAGCCGTGCAGCCGCCGAGGTCTCGAGGCGGAGCGACCTCTTCCACAACCAGCGTGGCCAGCCTTTGAAACGCGGCCTTTGCCGAGCTGTCTGGTCGGCCGTGGACAACGACCGGTTCACCGGTA
>JAADHX010000165.1 GCA_013151655.1 Actinomycetota bacterium | reverse complement strand
GTTGATGGCCTGCACCAACAACTCGGGCCCGGCGTCTTTGAGTAAGAACCCCTTGGCCCCAGCCCGAAGTGCGCCGTGCACGTATTCGTCGAGATCGAACGTTGTGATGACTACCACCGCGATCGGATCGTCGACATCTGGACCAGCGAGAACTCTGGTGGCCTCGATTCCGTCCATCTCGGGCATCCGAATGTCGAACAGGCACACATCGGGTCGCAGTTCGCGCGCAAGGCGTATCGCCTCTATGCCGTTGGCTGCCTCGCCAACAACCTCGATGCCGGGTTGGGCGTTCAGAATCATCGTCAACCCGGTTCTGACCAAGTCCTGATCGTCGGCAATGACGACCCTGATCGTCGTTTCGGACTGAGTTTCGCCCACGGCTAAGTCTCCCGCGGGAGAGTCGCGGCTACCGTCCAGCCTCGATCGGGCCCTGGTCCAAAGGTCAAAGATCCGCCAAGTAACCGAGCTCGTTCGTCCATGCCGACCAAACCGTACCCCTGCGACGACGAGCCAACGTTGACCGAGTCGCCGTCATCGGATACCCCGACCGAAATCGACTCAGTGTCGCCCCTCACCTCAACCAAGACCCTCGTGGCATGGCGAGCATGGCGCTGGGCGTTGGTAACCGATTCTTGAGCTATTCGGTAGACCGCAGACTCGACGCCATCGGCAACGCCTTCGAGATCACCAGACATCGTCACTTGTACCTCCAAGCCGCCGGGCCACCCGTCGACGAGAGCTGCCACTTGAGCGAGCCCACTCTGCGGGGCGGTTGCTGCGCTTTCGGATCGCAATGCCCCAACCATGCGTCTCATCTCGTTGAGTGTGTCCGATGCCGTTTGTTCGATCGTCACTAGTGCTTGGCGAACCGATTCGGGATCGGTGCCCAAGATGACTTGACCAGCCTGGGCTTGTATTGCAATGGCCGACACGTGATGAGCAACGGTGTCGTGAAGTTCGCGGGCGAGCTTCTGGCGCTCCTCAAGCCTGGCCTCGTGTGTGTCGCGTTCGCGCAGGTTGGCCCGGTAGCGCATCACCACACCAACCGCAGCGGCCAACAACCAGGGAATCAAGTTAGCGAAAGCTGCAGGCCACCTCGGCTCAACCGCAGCCGTCTCGGACACGAAGTTCGCCACGAGAACGACGCCCATCGCCCCGGCGATCTCTCGCCCAGAAGCCCAACGAAGCAGCGAGTACACGAGGATCAGTCCGGGTAGGCCCGCTGAAGCCAGCACCGGGGTGTCGCGATCGGCCAGATAGGCGACAGTGTGAATGAGAATCTGCGGCACCAGCGCGACCACAACTGCCCACATTGGGTGCTGGCGGCGGAACCACAGTGCGACAATGCCCGCCGCAGCAGTGGCTGCCGCGGCGATCCTGAAGGACACCTCGTCCTCAAACAGGAACGAGGCGCCACCAAGAATCGACAAGCCGATGATGAGCGCTACGTCGAGGCGACCCGGGGGTGGGGGCCCCGAGGCCCGTCCTTCGTCTAGGAGCGATCGAATGAAACTGCGCACACCTACACGGTACGTAACTTGAGCCAAGCTCTGATCAGTCAAAAGTATGAGAACGCTCTCAGCCTATTTGGCAACGGCGAAGTGGCCGGTTGCCTGATGCCCGTTCAACTCAGATTTACGACCGTTGAGTCATGCAAACTCCATTCAAATCCTCATCGGCCGCATCTGTTGTCGAGGTTCGCAACCTCACCAAGAAGTACGGCCAGGTAACAGCTGTCGACGACCTCTCGTTTGATGTTCCTAGCGGCCAAGTTGTTGGCCTGCTCGGACCCAACGGCGCGGGCAAGACAACTGCCATGAAGATGCTGATGGGGTTAGTTACTCCGACATCAGGCTCGGCGTCGTTGCTTGGAGCCGACACCGCGTCGGCCAAGTTCGCCCACACCGTTCGTCGGGCCGGCTCTCTCATCGAGACGCCCGCACTGTACGAACGCCTCAGCGCTCGCCAGAACCTCGACCTCCAGGCACTGGCGTTGGGCACAACAGCCGGAAACGGCCGAATCGACGAACTCCTTGACCTCGTCGATTTGGTTGATCGCGCCAACGACAAGGCCGGAACATTTTCGTTGGGCATGAAACAACGGCTCGGTATAGCTATCGCCATGGTCGGAAACCCCGAGATCGTCATTCTCGACGAGCCGGCCAACGGTCTTGATCCTGCCGGAATCGTCGAGATTCGCAAGCTCCTGAGACGACTTCCGGACATGGGCACGACGGTTCTTGTGTCGTCTCATCAACTAGCCGAGGTCCAGCAGGCTTGCGATCGCCTAGTCATCATGGCGAACGGCAGGCTTGTCGTCGAAGGAACAACAACCGAGATTCTGGCCTCGTACCAGACCACCGATGTAGAGGTCCGGCTACATCCAGATGACTTAGCCGCGGCCACAGACCGATTGATCCACCTGTCGCTCAGCTCAGCGCTCGGGTCTGGCCCCTCTGAGCTCGTGGTATCGCTTCCAGACACATGGACGCCAAGGGACCTCAACCGAGTACTCGCCGACGCTGGCGTCTACGCAGAACATCTCGCTCTCCGTCGAGTGAGCCTTGAAGCCGCCTTCCTCGAAATGACAGCGCCACCAGCACCAACAGAGGTATCGGCATGACCGTCGCAGCCCAGACCTGGCCATCCCCCGCATCGACAAGCGATCCCAAGTCAACCAACCATCACAGCGCAGAAAGACTATCCACCATGTTCAAAGCAGAGTTATACAAGATTCGCAGCCACCGCACACCGACGGTACTGGCGGGAGTCTTAGCCATAGCGGTGCTCATTCCGTCGGCCGTGTTGGTCTGGTACAGCCCGGCCAATACGACGGCTTACACCAGCATCTACTCCACCATCTTTGCGATCCTTACGGTCCTTCTCGGAATCGTGTTCGGAGGCTGGATTCTTGGCACCGAGTACCGTCAAGACACGGTCAAACGAATGCTCACTGCTGAGTCGCGACGGGGTCGGGCCCTAGCTTCAAAGGCAGCCGTCGGCGCTGGAGCGATGATAACGGTCATGGCTGCGACAGCTCTCGTTGGTTATGGAGCGGCCCGATTGGTCGGCTCGCTCAACGATGTTTCGGTTGCCTTCGAAGGCCGAACCCTTCTGGGTTATGGAGTGGCCGCACTTCTTAGCGCCGTCATCGCGTTTGGCCTGTCGGCTCTAACTCGCAGCGACTCGTTCGCCATGATCGGCACCATCGCCTTGGTGCTGGTTCTTGACCCGCTGCTTAGAATCGTTCCTTGGATCGGCAAATACAGTTACGGCAACGCTGTTGGTGTTGTGACCGAGCAGATTCAGGGTGCGGCCAGCGGATTTGGCGAGCCGGCAACAACCTCGCTCACCGTTGCCATCATCACCCTGGCAACCTGGTTGACGGCTAGCGTGGCGACAGGCGCCATTGCGTTCGCCAGGCGAGACGTCTAGGAGGCCGAGCCGGTGTCCGACTCATCAACTTCATTCAAGGTTCGAGCCAAAGTAATGCAGGCTCCGAGCCCAGATCGGCTCGAGGTCCTCGACGACGTGGTTATTGAGGTCGACGCTGGGCTCATCGTCTCGATAACGGACGCCAGCCGTGCTGATCTTGATGGGACAGAGTTGGAGCTTGGCGACGAATCCGTCCTACTACCCGGGCTGGTCGACGCGCACATTCACGCTCCGCAGTGGCCTCAGCTGGGTACGGGATTAGACCTTGCTCTCGAAGACTGGTTGTTCGCGCACACATTCCCGCTCGAAGCGCGGTTCGTCGATCAGGCCTTCGCCCAGGCGGTGTGGAGCGACATGGTTTCGACTCTCCTTGGCCATGGCACGACAACGGCGGTCTATTTCGGGCCACGGGATCGAATGGCCACCACGTTGTTAGCCGAAACTTGTGTGGCGCATGGCCAACGGGCCTTTGTTGGTCGCACCGCTATGGACCATCCTGATGGCACACCAGAGTGGTATCGCGACCAGTCGGCCGCGGCTTCTGTTGATGCCAGCGCGGCATCGGTTGAGGAGATCCGGGCTCTTGGATCACCTTTGGTGCAGCCCATCGTGACACCTAGGTTCATTCCGGCATGTACCGACGCTGCTCTCGCCGGTCTAGCCGAAATCGCTACCGAAATGGATGTGCGCGTTCAGACGCATTGTTCTGAGAGCGACTGGGAACACAATCACGTACTCGACCGCTGCGGACGTTCCGACACTCAGGCCTTGGAAGCGTTTGGACTGCTGGCCCGCTCGACGGTTCTGGCTCACGGAAACTTCATGAGCGACGCCGATTTGACAACGGCCAGCGGCCACGGCGCCGGAGTGGCCCATTGTCCGCTGTCGAACACATACTTTGCCAACGCAGTGTTCCCGGCCCGACGAGCGATCGACCTGGGGACACACATCGGGCTTGGCACCGATGTTGCGGGTGGAGCAAGCCCTGGCTTGCTGCCGCAATGTGCTCACGCGGTGTCGGTGTCGAGGCACCTTGACGATGGTGTTGACGCGACACTCGATGGAGACATCCGGGGTGTGGTCGGTTCGCGAATCGACATCGTCGAAGCGTTCTGGATGGCCACACTGGGCGGCGCAGAATTGCTCGACCTCCCTGTTGGTCTACTTGAACCTGGTCGGAGATTCGATGCCATGGCGGTACGTCCCGGCGCCATCGCGTCTGGCCTCCGCCGCTGGCCTGATGTCGACGACGACGTGCGCTGGTTCGAGAAGATCGTGCGTCTTGGTTCGCCTACCGACATTGCCCATGTGTGGGTCGATGGCGTTCGCGTGGCCGGTAGCGACGAGTGATCAGCGCCGGGCTGTTGCTGTTCCGCATTGATGGCGGAGGCGGTCCGATCGAGCAGCGTACGGTGCTGATCGGTCATATGGGCGGACCGTTCTGGGCTCGAAAGGACGACCACGCGTGGTCGATTCCTAAGGGACTGGTGGACGATTGTGACGCTGATCTGCTGGCTACGGCTGAGCGTGAGTTCGAAGAAGAGATGGGCTCTCGAGCGCCGCCGGGACCGTCTTGGGAGCTTGGCGAGGTTCGCCGTGGCTCAAAGACCATCGTGATCTTTGCGAGGGAGGGCGATTTCGATGCGGCCGCGGCGGTGAGTAACACCTTCGAGATGGAGTGGCCGCCGCGGTCGGGCCGAATGCAGGAGGTCGCGGAGATTGACCGCGCCGATTGGATGTCGATCGCCGCGGCTCGTACGAAGCTAGTCAAGGGCCAACAAGTCTTCCTCGATCGGCTCATCGTGCGTGTGAGCGATACCGGAGGTGTCGCGAACTAGCAGCAAGACTCTGCGTATGAGCGA
>JAADHX010000307.1 GCA_013151655.1 Actinomycetota bacterium | reverse complement strand
CTGCATTGCTGCGGGCTATCTTGCTGGCGGCGTTGGTCAAACCTCGGCGCACCAGAACGCCTGCTCCGTGGCGTCGATACGCCGAGCTTGCGTGGTTGTCAGCGGTCGGGTCGATCGAGGCCATAAGAACCTCAGCCGCGGCGGCGAACGAGTCGGAATCCGGAACTCTTCCGAGCAGCGATTCCTCGGCGGTAGCCACCCGCTCGGGAGTAGCTCCGGTGCCGAACACCACTAATGCGCTGGCAGCAATTGTCCCGTCAGGGCCAAGAGTCAGCGAACTGGCGAGGCCGACCATAGCGTAATCGCCATGGCGACGACTCAGCTCGTCGACCGAAACGCCGGTGCGCGGTGCAACTCGAGCAAACTCGACCTCGACCAACAACTCGTCGGGCCTCAAAGCCGTTTCGAGATAACCAACAAAGAAGTCGGCAGCATCAATTGTTCGGCTACCCGAGGCCGACAAGGCCTCAAAGCGGGCCCCACAAGCCAGCGCAACCGCGGGCATCTCGGCGGCCGGGTCGGCGTGAGCCAAGCTGCCGCACACCGTGCCGAGGCTCCGAATGGCCCGGTGGCCAACGAGGGGGAGCGCAGCCGCGACCATCGGCGCGGTCTCAGCCACCGCGGCCGACACCTCCGCGCTGCGGTGCGTCACCATCGCCCCAATCACAACTGCACCGTCGCCGTTGATCGATATCTCGTCGAGCCCAGAGACCCGTGAGAGATCGACAATGTCGCTTGGGGGCCCAAGACGCAGAGCCATGACTGCCAAGAGACTTTGCCCACCGGCAAGAACCTTGACATCGGCGCCGGTTCGTGTCAGATCGTCGAGTACAGCGACACACTCGACAGCGGTTTCTGGGCGGTGATAATTGAATGACGGCATCTTCATGGACAACCTCCGTATTCTCAATGGCAGCGATCGTAGTTCGCTCAGCACTGCCTTGATCTAACCCGAATCCCGGCCGATAGAGAACTTGATGTCTGTAACCACTGAAGACCCCATTGTGCCCGAGCGGCTCACCCACCTAAAGCAGCTCGAAGCCGAATCGATCCACATCATGCGTGAGGTCGTGGCCCAATTCGAAAATCCCATCATGTTGTACAGCATTGGTAAGGATTCCTCGGTAATGCTGCACCTTGCGCTGAAGGCGTTCTTCCCAGGTCAGCTGCCTTTCTCGTTGTTGCATATCAACACCACGTGGAAGTTCAGGGAGATGATCGAGTTCCGCGACCGTATGGCCGAAACGTTGGGTTTCAAGCTGCTCAGCCACACCAACCCTGATGGCGTTGAACAGAAAATCAACCCTTTCGATCACGGCTCAAAGAACTACACAGACGTCATGAAAACGCAGGCGTTAAAGCAGGCTCTCGACGCCGGCGGCTACGACGCGGCGTTCGGTGGTGCCCGCCGCGACGAAGAGAAGAGCAGGGCCAAAGAACGGGTATTCAGTTTCCGCGATGAGTTCCACCGTTGGGATCCGAAAAACCAACGGCCGGAATTGTGGGACCAATACAACGGCCGGGTCAAAAAGGGCGAATCCATCCGGGTGTTCCCTCTTAGCAACTGGACCGAGCTCGATATCTGGCAGTACATCTTGTTAGAAGACATCGAAATCGTGCCGCTCTATTACTCGAAGATGCGACCGGTCGTCGAACGCGACGGTGTGCTCATCATGGTCGACGACGACCGCTTCCAGTTCGCCGAGGGCGAAGAACCAGAGATGCGCTCGATTCGGTTCCGCACCCTTGGCTGCTACCCGCTATCGGGTGCGGTCGAATCAGAAGCAGACACGCTGCCCGAGATAATCCAAGAAATGCTGCTAGCCACCAGATCTGAGCGCGAAGGTCGCGTCATCGACTACGACGAATCGGGTTCGATGGAAGAAAAGAAGCGCGAGGGTTACTTCTAATCATGAGTCATCAATCTGAACTTATCGAAGCCGACATCGACGCCTACCTTGCCGAGCACGAACGTAAGGACCTGCTTCGGTTCCTCACCTGTGGCAGCGTCGACGACGGCAAATCGACCCTTATAGGGCGGCTCTTGCACGACTCGAAGATGGTCTACGAGGACCAACTTTCGGCCCTCCACAAGGACAACGATTCGGTAGGAAACGCCGGCGAGCACCTCGACCTCGCCTTGCTCACCGATGGCCTCAAGGCCGAACGCGAACAGGGCATAACCATCGATGTGGCCTACCGCTACTTCTCGACGGCGAAGCGAAAGTTCATTATCGCCGACACTCCGGGCCACGAGCAGTACACCCGCAACATGGTCACTGGGGCATCGACCTGCGATCTGGCCATCATCTTGATCGATGCTCGACATGGCGTGCTGGCCCAAACCAAACGTCACAGCTATATCGCTGCTCTTCTTGGCATCAAGAACGTCGTGGTGGCCGTTAACAAGATGGACCTCGTCGACTACGCCGAGCAACGCTTCGACGAAATTTCTGCCGAATACACCGACATGTCCGAATCGCTCGGGATCCAAGACCCGGTGTTCTTGCCGGTTTCGGCCTTGCTTGGCGACAACGTGGTCGACAAGGGCGACAACTTGGCATGGTTCACCGGGCCCACGCTGATGGAACACCTCGAGGTGGTTGACGTCGAGGCTGGTCGCGATCTGGAACGTCTACGTCTGCCGGTTCAGATCGTCAGCCGACCCAACCGCGACTTCAGAGGTTTTGCGGGCACTATCGCCAGTGGCCTGCTCCATCCAGGCGACGAAGTCCGGGTTCAACCTTCTGGGATTTCAACCACTATTGATCGAATCGTCACCTTCGATGGCGAACTCGACGTAGCTGGTCCGGGGCAGGCAGTCACTGTCACCACCAAAGAAGAGGTCGACATTTCGCGTGGCGACGTCTTGGTGTCGTCTGGACACCCGCTCCAACGTTCTCACCAGATCGACGCCATGTTGGTCTGGATGTCCGAGGATGCGTTGAACCTCAAGAAGGACTACATAGTTCAGCAGGGCAATAGGCGGCTAAACGGCCGCGTTACGGCCATCCACGAACGAGTCGACATCAACACCCTCGAGACATCGCCTGCCGATGAGCTCGAACTGAACGACATCGCCAGGGTGACCCTCGCCGCCGACGCCGAGTTGTTGTTCGATCCCTATGACGTGAACCGCCAGACAGGGTCATTCATCATCATTGACCGCCTCACCAACGCGACAGTTGGTGCCGGCATGATCCGCGGCGCGGCTGGCGGCTGGGACGCCAAGCCAGACTCACGGGTCACCCGCGAGATCTCCGAAGTCAGCGAAGTAGAGCGGTCGATTCGGTTCGGTCAACGCCCAGTAACCATCTTCCTCACCGGGCTCACCGCGTCCGGTAAAGCCACAATAGGCAAAGCCCTCGAACGAGCCATGTTCGACCGCGGCCGTGCCATCGTGCGCCTTGGCGGCTCAAACATGCGCCTCGGGATCTCCCGAGATCTAGGGTTCTCGTCGCAGGAACGATCGGAGAACGTGCGCCGTACAGCCGAGGTCGCTCGATTGGTCAACGACCAGGGGCTAATCGCCGTTGCGTCGTTGGTTGCACCTAACGCCGAAGTTCGCGGGCGAGCCCGCGAACTCATCGGCACCGAAAGGTTCGTCGAGGTGTTTGTGGCCACGCCGATCGATGTGTGCCGTGAGCGCGACGTCGGAGGGCTTTACGAGGCCGCCGACCGTGGCGAAATTCCGATGTTCCCCGGTGTGAGCGCCACGTACGACCCGCCAGCCGATGCCGACCTCGTGCTCGACACGAGCGTCGACGATATCGACGATTGTGTAAAGAAAATCTTCGCAATCCTCGACGAGCGCGGCTTACTTTCGTCGCTACCGCTCGATCACGAATCGTGACCGAACCGGTCTCGCAGAACATCGTCAGGGCCGAGGGGTCACTTGGGTCGTTGGACAAGTCCGACCTACTTGGGCACGGGGCCATAACGGCCTGGTTTACCGGGCTCTCGGGCTCGGGCAAGTCGACGTTGGCCTTCGCCGTCGAGGACAAACTTGTCAAGGCTGGCGTGTTGGCCTACGTGCTCGACGGCGACAATGTTCGTTTCGGACTCAACCGAGATCTCGGGTTCTCGCCTGCCGATCGCGAAGAGAACATTCGACGTATTGGTGAGGTATGCCGGTTGATGACCGATGCCGGGGTTGTGGTCCTGAGTTCGTTCATCTCGCCATATCGCTCGGATCGGGACGCAGTCAGGTCTCTGCACCCAGCCGAGGGGTTCGTGGAGGTTTTCGTCGACACACCGCTCGAGGTCTGCGAGGAGCGAGACGTGAAAGGCCTTTACAAGAAGGCTCGAAGTGGGGAGATTCCCGAATTCTCGGGTATCTCGGCTCCATATGAAGCCCCAGACAACGCCGAAGTTCGTATAGATACCAGCGGCCGCGCCATCGAGGAATGCGCCAACCTCGTAGTTGCAGAGATCTTGGGCCGAATTCGAAACGTCTAGTCGCCCGTCGATTCAGTTGCGCCGAACAGCGCTAGCAGCAGCACCAAACCGCAACGAACGCGAGCGGCCTCGTTCTGATTGTGAAAGGCTGGTGCGATGACTGATGGCGCCGTGGATACCGGCCCCCCGTTTGTAGCCCCCGGCGCGGGCCGTTGGGCACTGGATCTATCCCACTTCGACGGCGGAACCACTCCGATTGCCATGTCGGCCATGACCTATGGAGTTGAGGACGCGTTCGCAGAGAGCTTCGCGGCCCAAGGCATCCCGGCTCGTACCATGTCGGTGCGGTGGTCAAATGGTTTCGCATACTCGCGGCTACTGCCACTCGTAGGCGCCGAAAGGCCCTCTTCGAAGGCCCCTCCCGCCTTCGCCGTCCAGCTGCTCAGCCGGCTACACCCCGAGTTTCG
>JAADHX010000462.1:4905-8168 GCA_013151655.1 Actinomycetota bacterium | reverse complement strand
GGTCCCGATTTGGCTGGGTGGATTTCGATCGTCGGTGCCGAAGACCGCACCGACTTCACGTCAGTATTGCGCGGTGGCTTCCAGTAGCTAGCTGCAACTGCTTGGACGATTGCCGGTGACGTTGATTACGAGCGTGTGCGAGCCAGGGTTAGTGAGCGTGATGGTCGCGAAGTGGGTGCCAATGCACGGATCATTCTGTGTTCCGTTGCCAGGTAACGCCACGAAGCTACGGAAGAACGGACCTTCGGGACCGGGCGGGTTCGTGCACACAGTTCCGCCAAACGTCCAAGCTCCGGCGGGCGCGCAGTCGATCGTCGTGGCCGCACCGATGTCGAAGCCAGCCACGCCCGTAGGTGCGAACACGCAAAAAGAGGGCGTAAAGCCGGTGGCCGGTGAACAAACGGCCTGCTGGCTGGCGGCGTACTCGTGCGCTATGAGTTCGATTGGGCCCAGTTCGGGAAGCTCGGAGACCGCTTCGACGGGGACGCCGATTTCGACAGAGTCGCCGCCTGTGTAGGCGAACAGCCCAGACACAAGCGCCATTACGAGCGCTACTGCTAGAACGATCTTCTTCATTGTGGGTGCCTCACCTTGGTCGCTGCTCACACTATGTGTTTGTGTGCACACAAAGCAACTGTCGCCGTATCGAGCGCAGGCTACCTAGGTGGGTGTGTTGGTGATGTCAGCGCTTGGCAGCGCCGGCACGACTCAGGTACCGCAGGGAGCGGTGCCGTTGCCGGTGATATTGATGACCAGGGTGTCCATGTTCGGGTTGGTGAGCGTCATCACGGCGAACACGGTTCCGGCGCATGGATCGTTCTGGCTTAATGGCTTGCTGGCCAGTCCGCCGAACAGGAATGGAGTGCAGATTGTCACGGGCAGGGTCCAGCCACCCGTGCTGGAGCAGCTAGCACTCGTAAGCACGTTGATGTCGAATCCCGGTACCGACGCGGGAACCACAAGACACGCAGATGGCACAAACGCGCCTGTTGTGGTGCACGCTGCTTGTTGGCCGGTGTTGTACTGATTCATGATCAGCTCGACAGGACCCAGTTGCGGAAGTTCGGCAACAACATCGGCAGATCCACCGACCTCGACCGTGTCTCCGCCCGATGAGACGAAGACAGCCGAAAGTAGTGTGATAGATAGAATTGCTGCTAGAACGATCTTCTTCACTGTAGTTTCCTCACCTGGGTTGGCGCTTAGCGTAGCGCGTTGTGCCGGTACAAACGATGACTGTCGGAAGCAGCAGCCTTTTCTTTAGTTTTCGGCCTGTTCGGCTAAGAACACATGTGGGCACGAAACGAAATGGTCGTCTTGGTGGATGCCTGATATTCGCGATCTGGGCGCCAGATGGGGTATGGGCTGTGATCGGGGTCGTCGGCGGCGAGGTTTCGGTGGCGGCGACGGGGCCTTCGTGACCAGCCTGACTTTCGACGAATCGTCTATACCCAGGTCTGGCCTGTCCGGCTAGAGAGCCTGTGGTGAGGGCCCTAAACGCCGCAGACTTCCAAACCGTTGTTGACACCGTTGCCGGTGACATTGATGGCCAAGGTGTGTCCACCTGGATTGGTGAGGGTCGTCATCGTGAATACGGTGCCGACGCACGGATCGTTTTGATCGTTGAGGCCACCGTGGGTGACGAGACTTCCGAAGCCAACTGCAGTGCTGGGCCGAACAGGGTTAGCCTTAGGCCAAGACAACTACTAGGGGCACCGGTTGGAAGCTGAATCATCGGTACCGGGTGGTGACTCACCGTCGGGCTTGGATGGCAGCTCCGACTTAGAGCCCAGCCCAGTGCCTAGTAGTGATGGGTCCGAGGGCGCTTCGTTTAGTGCTGTTGGTATGGCCGAGCGGCGCAGGCAGCAGCGCACCGAGGGAAAGACCCGGCGGCGTGGTTGGCGCCGGCGCATCTTGTACGTGCTCGCGGTCGTGTGGGCCATAGCGTGCTTGGGGTCGATATTCGCTGCCTATCGCTCTTCGCAGTCTGCCGCCGAGGGTGCAAGGACCTTACGTGCAGGGTTCGCCACCATCGACACCGACACGTTGCGTCCGGTTGTAGATGACTTCGACAATGTTGTTCGGCGGCTGGACGATCCGTGGCTTCGACCGGTTCGAATTGTGCCGTGGGTCGGTCGGCAAATCAACACCGTCCACGACATGGCCGAGGCTGGTAGCACCGCGGTGGGTGCCGGTATCACTGCTTTGAACGCGGTCGATGCCGCTTCGCTTGACGAACCAGCGGCGGCGCTAGTGGTGGCGGCCGATGCTCTAACGGTGGCAGTAAGAGATCTTGGCGGTGTCGACGTGCCATCAGGCCGTTGGTTGATTGGACCGGTCGCCGATGCCAGGCTTGAGTTGTTGGACGGTCTCAACGAAATCGGGGTGCAGCTAGGCCGTTACGAGGCCCTGGCCAACGGGTTAAGTCAGCTCTCCAACGGCGAGTCGACGTATCTTGTGGCCGCGGCGAACACGTCCGAGATGGGCTCGGCATCGGGCATGTTGCTGCAACTGGGCACTATGGAACTTGATGCCGGTTCGGTTGTCGTGTCCGACTTCGTGTCGATTGGCCAACTTGGCCGGCCGTCTGGAGTAGAGATCTCCGACTCGACCAGACTTCTCTGGGCCACCACCGACCCCGGTCATCTTTGGCAATACACCTCACACCTCAGCTCTCGGGGATCCGAGGTGGCAAGAATCGCAGCCGATATGTGGGAGGCCGATCAGGGCATCGCTTTGGACGGTGTGTTGATCATTGACCCCGTCGCGATGCAAGTTCTGTTGCAAGCCTCAGGTGTCGAGTCAATTGAAGTTGGCGACGACACACTCGCCACCGATGCCGTGGCTGACTTCTTCGCTCTAGATCAGTACTCGGCGTTCGACGATGACAATGACCAGCGCGTATCGACGATTGCTCCAGTGGCCTCGGCCGCGCTACTTGCGCTGTTTCAGGGCGACAGCGACCCGAGGCAGCTCGTATCGGGGTTGTACGAGGCGTTCGACAGTAGGCATCTGATGTTGTGGAGTCGCGACGAAGCGCTGCAAGAGCGGTGGCTTGTGGCCGGGGCCGCAGGCGACCCAGCAGCCAATGCGGTGAAGGTTGCGCTTGCCAACGTTGGTGGCAACAAGCTTGACCAGTTTCTTGAGATCGACGTTGAGGTCGTGGTCCTGGGTGAGCAGGAACTTCGCCTGAACATCTCGGTGCTAAACGCGGCTCCTTTCGATGCAGTGACCTACGTTCTTGGCGGGGCCAGACCTGCGTT
>JAADHX010000462.1:0-4868 GCA_013151655.1 Actinomycetota bacterium | reverse complement strand
ACATCGGTGACTTCCACCGGAACCACCGATCTAAACGCGTCGGCTAACGATGGCCTCACCCACTCGTTCATTCACATTGTGCAACTCGAACGAGGTGAGGAGGCCTCGTTCACGTTCGACATCGGTCTGCCCGAATCGATGAGTGAGGTCGTAATCGAGCCGAGCGGCCGGTGGCCTGGCATCAACTGGGTAGTCGATGGAGAGGCCCGGGCCGACACTCGTTCGATCGTGGAGCTCCGGTCGAACTAGTCGCGGTGTGGCGACCCGCTAGGCGAGTTTGCGTGCCATTGCGCCGGCCGATCTGAGGGCCGTGCCGTCGGCACCATCGGTTCGCATTCGTCTGGTCGGGCCAGCTGCGGCCTCGGTAAGCATCTGTATCAACAATGTCGCAAACGGAACTCCGTCATGGGCCCAGAAGTACCAACTGAGCGATCCCGGGATCGTGTTGATCTCGTTCACATAAAGCGTGTCGTTGTGCCTCAAGAAATCGATCCGGGCCACGGAGCGCACCAGGGCAAGCTCGATAACCCGACTAGCCATCGTGCGGAGTTCGCCCTCGACGTCTGAGCCCAAATCGGCTGGCATTTCGCGGGCTGCGCTGGCCATCCCCTGGTCGCCGCCCTCAAGGTATTTCTCGACGTAGCTGTAGATGCGTCCACCCTCGCCGCGTAACGGTCGCTCGATAGTTGATGACTCGACGGTTGGGCAGGTCTTGACGCTGACGTTTAGATCTTCGGCGCCATCGAGGTAAGCCTGAACTATGGCGCCTTCGCGAAGTAACGGTTGTGACGTCGCCAAAGCCTTCGCGGTTGCGAGGTCGGCTACAACCTCGATACCGATCGAGCTTCCACCAAAGCGGGGTTTGACGATGAGCGGACCGCCGATATCGAGTACAAGGTCGGCGGTCAGGGCCCATGTGGGCAGAGTTGGCAAACCTGCGGCGATCATGGTGCCAGCGAATGCCAGCTTGTCCATCCCCAAAGCGGCTCCCGCCATCGATGGGCCGGTGTACCGAATCGCGGCCAGGTCAAATAGTGCCTGCAACGATCCGTCTTCGCCTGGGCCGCCATGACAACAATTCACGATGGCGCTCACTTCAAGAGGTGTGCGTTTTCCGCGCCGACCTTGTCGCCAGAACCCACCTTCGCTTCCAGTTAGAAGTACGAGCGCCTCGGCAGTGCGGGGGAGTCCTTCAGCGAAATCTGAGGCCTCAGTCGAGGTCGGTACCTCGAACCAATCGCCGGTCTTCGACCAGTAGATCGCCACCGGCGATTCGCCAGTCGCAGCGAGGGCGTGAACGGCTTGCAGCCCGGTCAATATCGAGATGTCGTGTTCGGGAGAAGGTCCGCCGAAGCAGACACCGGGAGAACTCATGGCGTCATGTTGCCGCACTCTTGGCTAACCCACGTGTCATCGCCGCAAAATCTCCGAACCGGTGCTCGGCGAGAGGTCTGGTGCGGTTGTTAGGCGTAGTGGTCGGGGAGGTCGTTCTCGTATAGGACGGCGTCGCCGGGTTCGAGGGTTGCCCTTACCCATTCGACGGCTTCGTTTCTTGTTGACACGAGATGCACGGCGGCCGGGCCGTCTTCGGTACCGCGCAGCAGGGCCGTCCGGTTGGTGTGGCCGACAATCACAATGTCGTCGACGGAGTTTGCAGCGGCGGCGCCGAGCTTGGCGTTCTCGGCGTGCTGGATGGGGCCAAGCTCGACCATTCCAGGGGTGACCAGAACTCTTCGTCTAGCGGTAAGATCGGTCAACACAACGAGCGCCGATGCCGCTCCGGCGGGGTTGGAGTTGTAGGTGTCGTCGATGACGGTGACACCTGTCGGCGATGTTGAGATCTCCTGGCGGTGGTCGGCTCCGGGCAGGTCGACGAGTCTTTGGAGAATTACGGTGCCTGGCACGTCGAGCGCGACAGCGACCCCGACGGCCACGGCCACGTTCTCGGCAATAGCGGCCGGAGCCACAGGAACTTCAGAGGTGGCTCCGTCGATGGTGATGCGCATCGTCGCGACATCTAGGTCCTCGACAATCACGTCGGCGCCTGAGTCTGGGTCGGCTGAGCACCGTATTATCCGGATGCTGTTTTTGTCGAGTTGGTCGGCCAACTCCGTCAGACCGTAGGCATCTACGTTGAGTACGCCGATGTTTGCGTTGTCGAAGATTTCAGCTTTCGAGGTCACAACTGTGTCGAGGTCGCCAAACCTCTCGAGGTGTACTGGCCCAATGTTGCACAATGCCGCCACGTCGGGTTTGACCCAGGTACAGAGCTTGCTGATCTCGCCAGGTCCGTAGCTGCCCATCTCGGCTACGAATATCTCGGTGTCTGGTGTTAGGTGTTCGTTGACCGAGCGGCTCAAACCGCCTGTGTTGTTGAAGCTGGCGGGACTAGCCACCACCGATCTGGTCGAGGTGGCTAGGTGGCGGACATAACCCTTGATGGTGGTCTTGCCGTACGAGCCCGTTATCGCAACTCTTGTGGGCGCCACCTTGTCCAGTCGGACTCTGGCTTGGTGTACGAACTTCGCTGCGGCCCGATTTTCGAGCGGAGCGTTGATGGCTAGAGCTAGGTCAAGGGTGATGGGAAGCACCAGAGCGGTTAGGGCCGCCGTTGCCGCGCCGTACCCGACGAGCACGCCAGCGGTCACCATGGCTACACAAATCAGCATGTGGGTCGCGGCCAAGGCCTTCAACCGCCGCGTCCATGCCAGCTGCGAGGTTCGGCCGCGCATCGAGAGCCCGAGAGGCCCGAGGGCGACGGCTTCAATGGCAAGCACCGCGGCCCAGCCGAAAAACACTGCCACTGCGGTGGCTCCGATGGCTAATGCCACGAGCGCCTGGTTTCGAACGTGTAGCCGCCACCATCTGACCGCAAATGTGGTGACGGTGCCGGGCAAGTAGTGCTCGCGTTGGGCCACTCTTAACCAGCGAGCCTCGGCTAGTGGTGCCGCGGCAATAAGAAGCAGGACGATGATGACCGTCATTTCGGGCGCGCCTCGAGTTGTCTGTTTATTGCGGCGCGAACGAGGTCTGGCCGCGAGATTGGCAGGAAGTGGTCGAGCTGCGGTTCGATCGTAAGGGTTGCATTCGACAGCAGCGCCTCGGCGCGCCGCGCCACTTCGGTCGGGGCTGCGGTGTCAGCTTCGCCCCACAACAACTCAACTCGGCAGTTAATGTCGCTCAGCTGGTCTTCGTATGACTCGTTGACGGCCCTGACCATGATGTCGCGCATGACTCCAGTTGCGGCGCGGTAGTCGGCGCTCCCGTGCTTTTCTCGGAGGCGATCAACTCGGGCCTCGCCAATGAGCCCGATTTGGTTCAGTTTTTTCGCTAGCCGAAAACCGACCGGAGATTTGCGAGCCCCGTCTTGGCGCTTAAGTAGAGGAACACCGGTCAGAACGAGGCCAACCACCGACGCCGGTTGCTGCTGAGCCAGGTGAACAGCAACCCTGCCGCCGAAGCTGTGGCCGACTATCACGACGGGTAAGTCCATCTCGTCGAGAACGACGCCTACTGATCTGGCGTATTCGGCTGAACCCCATGCCGATTCTGGTGGCGGTGTCGCCCCGAACCCGGGTAGATCGACGGCCACGCCATTGAGGCCATCGAGGGATGTGTCGAAGTCGGTGTGGCTTCGATCCCAGCCGTGAAGCGCGAGCACAACTGGTGGTTCGTCACCATGTCGGCGCCCGAATATTTTCCCGCCGGCGAGGACCGAAAGTGTCATCGCTAAGGACCCTTAGGCGTTGAGTAGATTGGAGTCACGAGGCTCCACAATAGAGCTGTGCGACGGTTTCGCCCGGACTCTTAGAAATGTGTGCTTACAGAACTGGCCATTCCTTTCACTACGTGGGATTGCTCTCACAAAATGTAGCGGAACTGTAACAGGGGGTGCTTCGTTCGCGACTATGTTGAGTGGCGCGTGGTCACGGAACGTGGTGCGGGCAATCGCAGATCAGAAAGTGTGCGGCAACTATGCGACCCATGAGTAACAAAGCGAAAGCTCGTGTTACCGACGTTGCCGTTTTTTCGGCCCTTGAGTCTGCGGACCGCCGTTGGCTTCGAAAAACAGCGCGCCCGATGAGTTACCCAATCGGGGCCACAATTCAAGAGGCGGGCAACATCGATCGGCGATTCTTCGTTCTGGTCGATGGCATGGTCCGTCTCGACGATGGCATTCGTGCCCGTGACTTTGGGCCAGGAGTTGCCTTTGGCGATGCCAGAAGTTCTGGCGAAGAACTTCCGGTTACCGCTACGGCCCTCAGCGATGTGCGCACCTTCGTAGTGCCCTCGCTGGCCATGGCATGGCTGGCTCAGCACTATCCACACATTGGTGTGTGGCTCCAGAAACACCCCAACGAGGTTCCGCTCGCAGGTTGACAGCAACCGTAGGCTCAGTTGATGTCTTCGGATGAGTTCGATTTGTCGCGGCCTCGTCGACGAGTTGTTTCTGAGCCGCGACGCCGGCTGTTACTGGCGCAGTGGCCGTGCTGTCTACGATGTGGGTAGTTGATCGGGCATCAGCGGGCTTCGACTCACTCGGTATCGAGCCAGAACCTTGTCGTCGCACGATCGGCAGAGGTAGACGGTCTGGGTGGCAACAATCGAAAGTTGGCTGCCGCGACTCTTCTCGACAATGGCTTTGACCGCGGCCTCCACGTCTTTGCCGTTGCACCGGTCGCACCTTGGGTCGAGATCGCGCATCCAAGTTGTATTGCAGGCGTGGCACGAGATCTGGATGCCATCGTTGGTAGTGGTGCCAGAGAGGTCTTCGGTTTCGCTGCACTGAGGGCACTCGACATCGCTCATAACGAACAGAGTATTGGTCTTGGCGAACTCGCCGGAGTGGTGTCGGTGTTGGGTCGACC
>JAADHX010000406.1 GCA_013151655.1 Actinomycetota bacterium | reverse complement strand
AACCTATGATATCAGAAGCTCTAAATATCACGATTGACATATATCAGGATACAATGATACAATGATACAATGAGACTCATGACCTCAGCAGCACTGGACACTCTTGAGAGATTCGGTACCGCGCTCGCCGATCCCATCCGACGTCAGATCCTGCTTCGGTTGATGACAGGCCCGGGATACCCCAACGACCTTCTCGACGAGATCGACACCACCCAACCAAACTTGTCGAACCATCTTTCGTGTTTGCGGGGCTGTGGTCTCGTCACTTCACAGAGGGAAGGCCGCCGCGTTCGTTACGAGCTCGCATCTCCGAACCTCGCCCACGCGCTTAGTGATCTCGTTAGCATCGAACTTGAGATCGACAGCAACCATGCCGACCTTGACCGGCGGTCGTGATGGCTATTGCTGCACTCGTTGTGGTCGTTGCCATGTTTGTCTTTGTCTTTGTATTGCGTGGCGTGATCCAGAAACGTAGAACCGGTGACAGCGGCGTGCGGACCAGCTTCGCGAAAGCAAGCGTCGGCTCGCTCGAGTGGACAGCTGGGTGGCTCCTGATCGTTGCCGCCGCGGCATCCGTAGGGGCGCCGATCGTCGAACTCGCGGGCCTGAATCCACTGACATCCAGCAACTGGTTTCGCGGCGCAGGCCTCGTTGTTGCCATTCTTGGAGTGATCATGACTTTCGCGGCCCAGATGGGTATGGGCGACGAATGGCGTGTCGGAGTTGATGCCAGTGAGGAAACGGGGCTGGTCACGTCCGGGTTCTTCCGCCTCGTTCGTAATCCGATCTTCAGCGCGATCATGGTCGCCGCGCTTGGTCTTGTCCTAACGGTGCCAAACGTCGTCTCGATTGTGGGCTTCGCCATGCTGATCGTCTCGATACAACTACAGGTCCGGTTCGTCGAGGAGCCGCATCTGATTCGCCTCCACGGCAGGACCTATACCGAATACGCCCGAAGTGTTGGGCGCTTCGTGCCAGGCCTGGGACGACTCTGAGTCGTTCGGTGTTCTCGTTTCGGCGAGTTATCGTCGGCCCGATTTCTTGACAAGAGTGGCCCACGGTGATCGCTTGGCTGCCCGAGGGATGACCAGGCCGAGCAGCACCGAAGGGATACCCATATGGCAGGTCCTAATGTTGTTGGCCCGATCGCCATATGAGCGGGCACTGGCTGCGAAGCGCTCGATCGCTTCAGGGCCATCGAGGTCGCGCAGGTCCGCGATTACGGCTGAGTTTCGCGTGTCGATCTCGGCTTCGGCAAAGGGGCGACTCGATTCACTTTCGTGCGGTCACCGCTGCTTTGTCGGTGGGCGGCCGGTGGGTGGTGAAGCCGCCTCGGCTCAGGTCATTTTGCACTGCCGTTTTGTGAACTTCGACTTCTCGGCTTGACTCTCCCCCATGGGGAGACTGCATGGTGATGACGTGATGTTGATGCCGATCGGGCGATTCGCCCGCGCTTGTCGCCTGTCGGTGAAATCGTTGCGGAACTACGACGAGTCTGGGCTGCTATCTGCGGCGTACGTCGACGCGCAGTCTGGCTATCGGTACTACCGACTTGAGCAGCTCGCCCGAGCCGACGCGATTCGTTCCTTGAGGATGGTCGGCATGTCGTTGTCGCAGATTGCCGAGACCCTCGATGGCGATGAACCCGACCGAGTGTTGATGTCACACCTTGCCGCGTTGAATCAAGAACGCGACGAGATCAACCGTCAGGCGCAGGAACTTCAGCGCCGCATCAACCTGAAAGAGTTCATCATGACCAGAGACATCACGGTCAAATCCAACCCGGCCCAGATCGCTGCCGCTTGGCGTACAGAAACGACTCACTCCGAGATCTTCGACCACATTCCGCTCGGCTTCGGCAAGGTCATGGAGGCACTGAATCGCGACGACATCGACCCGAGCGGCGCGCCGTTCACTATCTTCCACGAGGCACCCGACGGCGACACGGCTGGCAACATCTCCATGTGTGTGCCGATCGCGACGGCTGTCTCGTTAGGCAAGTCCGACGATGGCGTCCAGGTAGTCGAACTTCAGGCCGACGTGACTGCGTCGGTTATCCATCGAGGTTCATATGAGAACATGGGCGAGTCCCATGCGGCGGTGTGGACCTGGATCCAAAAGCATGGACACCGGGTGGTCGGGTCGACCCGCGAGATCTATCTCAATAGCCCTGACGACGTGGCCGAAGCCGACATCCTCACCGAGATTCTGTTCCCGATCGACGCCGAAGAGGCCGACTGATGACGGCGTCGTGGCAACAACGTTTCGATTCGGCTCGGCCGACATACACGAGGGTCAACGAGAAACGTTTCGCCGACCTCGAGGCAGGGACATCGGTGTTGATCCCCAGCCCCCAAGACATCGAACGCGAGATCAACGGGGTTGGCTCGGGCGAGACGATCGACCTGTCCGAGCTCCGTGTTCGATTGGCTAATCGCCACGGTGCCGACGGCTCGTGCCCGGTGATGACCGGAATGAACCTCCGCATCGTGGCCGAACTCAGTTTCGAAGCCCTCGATTGCGGAGCGGCCCCCGATGAGGTGACTCCCGTGTGGCGGGCGGTCTGCCCGACTAGCAACCTGGCCACGAAACTGCGAGGTGGGTCCGACCGACTAACAGCGCTAATCGCCGGCGAGTCTTGTTAGCTCCGCTGCAATGTCCGCGATCTCAACGTCTTCTGAGGCGACCTTGATCACGAGGTTGTATACATCGTCGTTCGCGGCTTCAGCGACACTCGCGGTGTTTAGCTCGAGGAAAACAGCAGTTGCTAGCCAACCAAGTCTTTTGTTGCCGTCGATAAGGGCATGGTTCTTGACGATCGAATGAAGCAGCGCTGCTCCCTTAGTAGCGATGTCTGGGTAGGCGTCGTGGCCGAAGGCCGTCGCTCCGGGCCGGGCTATGGCCGCTTCGAGTAGGCCCACGTCGCGAATGGGTACTGGTTCGCCAAGGAGTCGAACTGCTAATTCGAGCACGTCATCGAGGTCGAGGTACTCGGTAACGTCGGTCACTCGCCCAGTCGACGAAGAGCATCGCCATGTCGATCGCCGATTAGGTCTGCCGCGACCGCGACCCGGTCGCGATGCGCAGAACGCGACACGAACTCGCGGACCGCACGCCGTGCCGCTTCTTGCATCGAGATGCCTTCGAGTTCGGCCCGTGCCTTTAGCGCGGCGTGCTCATCGACCGTAAGTCGTAGGGTCATAGCCATGACCGTTTAATGATATCAGAATGATACCGACGGGTTACGGCCTTTCCCTCCAAGGCCTGTTCGCGTAGCGTCTTTGAGTGCCCATGGATCATGTCGAGCTAACAGAGTCGTTTGATTGGAAGGGTGGATCGGTCCGCTGGCGCCGGTTTGGAAGTGGTCCGCCCGTTGTTCTGTGCCACGGAACCCCTTGGTCGAGTTTTGTCTGGCGGTCGGTTATCGAAAACCTGTCGACTCACCGGTCTGTATACGCATGGGACATGATCGGATACGGACAGTCAGACAAGGTTGATGGCGACGTTTCGCTGGCCAGCCAGGGTGAGTTGCTGGCTGCGTTGGTCTGCTACTGGGGCCTTGATGCTCCCGATGTGGTGGCCCACGACTACGGCGGCACCGTCTGTCTTCGAGCCCACCTGCTGCACGAGATGGCTGTGGCTTCGTTCACCTTGATCGATGTTGTTGCGTTGCGGCCGTGGGGTTCGCCGTTCTTTCAGCTGGTGGCCGGCCATGCCGACGTCTTCGCGGCGCTGCCAGCCAACCTGCATGAGGCATTGCTTCGCGAGTACATCAGCGGGGCCAGCGGACCCGGTCTGCTGCCAGATGTGCTCGATTGCCTTGTGGCTCCTTGGCTTGGCGATGGACAGGCGGCCTTTTACCGCCAGATAGCCCAGGCCGACGAGCGATTCACCGCAGAAGTCGAGGCTCACTACGGCGACATCGATGTGCCCACCCTCATCGTTTGGGGGACCGCCGACCAGTGGATTCCCATCGACCGCGCTCATCGCCTGAAGTCTCTTATTGCTGGAAGCAGCATCGAGATCATCGATGGCGCTGGTCATCTAGTGCAAGAGGATCGGCCCGCGGAGTTGAAAGCGATCATCGATCAGTGGCTACCGGTTGGGTCGATCCGATGAGCGAGGTTGTATTGATCACCACTGTTCTTCTCGACCTAGACGGAGTCGTGCGTCATTTCGACACCGAGTACGTATCGAGAATCGAGGCTGCGGCGGGGCTGGCGGACGGCGCGATTCTCGCCGCCGCGTTCGAAACCGACCTACTTCACAGCGTGATTACGGGCCGGATCACTCGGGCCGATTGGACCCTCGAGGTCGGACGGCGGATCAACAACGCCGGCGCCGCTCAAGACTGGCTAGCCGCACCGGCAGTTGTCGACGATGAGGTAATGCTTGTCGTGGATCAACTGCGAGATTGTGGCGTAACCGTTGCGGTGCTCACCAATGGAACCGACACCATCCCAGCCGAGATGATCGAGCTTGGACTCGCCGACCGCTTCGACGCCATCTTCAGTACGTCAGACATCGGTTTCGCCAAGCCAGACCGTCGAGCCTTCGAATACGCGTGCGATCGCCTCGACGTACATCCCGCCAGAGTGTTCTTCACCGACGACTCAGAGTCGAAACTAAGCGGAGCGCTTGAGATCGGTATGCAGGCGAACCACTTCGTCGGAGTCGAGACCTTCAAGGTTCAACTTCGCGATTTCGGCCTGCTCTGAGGTGGGCAGCAGACGAAGTGCGGTGTCACGCTCTAACAACTGGTTGCTACCGCGAGTGCGGAGCAAACCTGTCGCATTCGGGAGCCACTGAGCACGCCGATACGTTCGATGAGAACTCCGACTGAAACCGACTCGAGCGAATCGAGGTTGACGACGCTCAGCCGGTCGATC
>JAADHX010000170.1 GCA_013151655.1 Actinomycetota bacterium | reverse complement strand
CCGTGATCCAGCTCCCCGTCTCGGCGGCCAAGAACAGGGCAGCGCCGGCGATATCGCTAGTCTCACCGAGGCGACCAAGCGGGTAAGACTTGGCTACCTCTGCTCCGCGTTCGCCCTCCCACAGCACCCTGGCAAAGTCGGTCTTGATCAGCCCCGGAGCGAGAGCATTCACCCTCACCTTGGGACCAAGCTCGGCTGCCAGTTGTTTGGTGATGTGTATCAGCGCAGCCTTCGACACGGCATATACGCCCAGAGCTGTGCTTGTCGACAAACCTCCGACCGACGAGATATTGATGACCGAACAGCCACCGGCGCCATCGGCCATCGACGCCTTCCAGACTTCCTGAGTCCACACCAGGGGTGCTGTCACGTTGACCGACAACGTCTTTTCCCAGCGTGGTAGATCGACGTCGATCATGGGTCCGACATAAGGATTGGTGGCCGCGTTGTTGACTAGTACGTCGATCTTGGCGAACTCGTCGACAACCGCAGCCGCGACCTCGGCGGCAAACTCGGAATCGCCGACGTTGCCTGCCATCCACCGGCAGCCGTGACCAATCTCGGCAGCTGCGGCCTCACACACTTCTGCCTTTCGGGAAACAATCATTACTTGCGCGCCAGCAGCCGCGAACACGGCGGCGATCTCTTTGCCGATACCGCGGGATCCGCCAGTAACGATCGCGACCTTGTTGTCTAGTCGTAGTTCCATGGCGGCGACGGTAGCCGCTAATCGCGGGTTTCAGATCAGAGCTGAAGCCAATACCCGATTCGGTCGACGTATCTTGAAGTACCCGTGTCGAGAATCCGAGCCGCCCAAATGTCATCGCCAGAATCTTCCCCCACCCGAGCTGCCCCGCCTCGTGCCCGCAAACAACGCGGCCGAGCTGTTGTGCTAACGATCGTGACCCTCGCGCTCCTGGCCGCCGGCTGCGCTAGCTCAGATGGACCTGACCTCACCTCACCAACAACGCTCGTCGTTGAGGGTTCGACCGAAACCGGAGATGGCGAGTCCGGTGCCGGAACCGACATCGACGTACCTACGACCGCCACCGCCAGTGGGTCCGACTCGTCGGATGGTGCTCCGGCCACTACCGAACCGGGCTCCGACACGTCGGACGCCGATGCCTCAGACTCGACCGATCCTGATCAAAGCGAGACGGTCGCGACCTTTACCTCATCGCCGCCGAATGACGGCGAGAAGGTTGGGTGCCCAGACGGTCTCATTCTCGTAGGCAGCAACGGTGAAGAGCCGATCTGTTCGTCGCCTGGTCAAGGCTGCCCAGATAACTACATCTTGATCGGCGGCGAAGACGGAGCCGCCCTGTGCCAGAACGACGAGGGGCTCATCCTGCGGGTCTACCCCGACGGCACCATCACGCCTGATACTTCTGTTCCGTTCAACGGGCCAGTGTGTCGACGCTTGGACGAGAACGGACTACTAGTCGAATTCGGGCTCGCGGCTAGCCAAGAGGACTGCGAATCCCGTGGCGGCGAGTCCCTCCCCGACGGCCTTCCGTAACCTGGCCCGGCTACGCGACCGGCCAGCGATTCTTGTGCACCATTGACTCGAGGTTGCGTCTTGGGCGTGAGCTAGACAATCCTGGTTGCGCTGTGGTTTCGGCCGAACCGGGGTCAGCCCGCGTTGCACTCTCAGCAGGCCAACCCAACGCAATTGTGCCGGTAGTGACCATGTGTTCGGGTACCCCGAACTCTTTCGCGACAGATCCTGCGTGGTCGAACTGACCAAAGAGAAGCACTCCGAGACCAGCATCGATGGCACCGAGCTGAACAGCAAGAGCGGCCATCGAAGCGTCGACTAGCCAGTACGGCGTCGTCCAGCCGTCGGCTGAACTCAGACCAGCGTGTGTCTTGTCTGGTTCTGAGTAGCGATCCGTGTAGGCATCTGGGTCGCCGTACACCGAGATGAGCACAGGCGCATCGAATAGGCCCTGCCACCGAAATGACGCACGGCCAGACTCAGAAAAGGTCGTCGACCAGTACCGCTCGACTGCATCTGGTTCGTCGAGAACGAGGAACTCAAGACCCTGGCTGTTTCCCGCCGTCGGCACACGCCGAGCCGCATCGAGAATCTCCGTAATCAGATCGGGCGCGATTCTCTCTGACCGGAACTCCCTGGTCATCTTTCGGCGGCGCATGAGCCGCCCAAACTCGCTCAGAGCTGTTTCTCGAGTAGCTCCGACAGCACCCACGAAAACATGACCTTGCAGTCGCCATTTCCAGGGTCGACGGCCTCGAAATCGGTAGCGACAGCGGCCAACACCTTCTTGGACGCTTCGTGGTCGATTACCCCATTGGCAACTCCTTTGCCCTTTACGCGAAACTCGCGTTTGAGGTAGTCGCCACGGGGACCAAGGCGCCGGTGGAGTCGCTGACCCCACGCGCGGTCTTCGCCAGAGGCCGCGTAATCGGGACGCGGCACCGCACCGTCGAACAGTGCGAAGGCTTCGACTCCGCCAGGACCACCGACACAAGCACCGTAGAGGACGTCTTCGTCTGGGAACGCAAGCACCGCCCGCCGCATCTGTTCGCCGACAACGGCACGCATGACCGTGCCCCGTTTGGCGTTGTTACGCGTGACCAGGCCACCCACCAGAATGGCCGGCGTGCCACCAACTCGTTCGAGAGTGAACAGGGCGTAACCCACAAGTCGTTTGCCATCGCGGGCATGTGCAGCAAGCACCCACTCGCCGATGCTCTCGGTAAGCCACTCGGTGTCATGAGGTGCCGAACCGTCTGTGGCTAGGTCGGACATTTCTTGAATCTCGTCCTCGGAGAGCGCGTTGCAATCCTTGGTCGCGACATCTATCGCCATTGAGTCTTCCCGCCCCCATTACCTGTGCAATCCGGAGCGTTCATCCTAGCGCCGACAACACGAAAGGCCGAACCACAGCCAAGAATCGGACCAAAGTCGCGCGGTTTGGCTCTGAGGTGGGCGTCTAATGGACCCACTCAGGCCTTTTACAGATATACGCCGGGGCCCCGTGTCGGCGCTTGAGGATCTTCGGGGTTGACTGGCCCTCCGATTGCGGGCTGCCTCATCTGATCGAGCTGCTGGCGTGCTGCCGCCTGCTGGGCAAACAACGCGGCCTGGATGCCATGAAACAGACCTTCGAGCCAACCTACAAGTTGGGCTTGGGCAATTCGGAGCTCGGCTTCTGAAGGGATGTCGCCTTGGGCAAATGGATCGGTGAGGGTTTCGAGTTCTTCGCGGAGGTCAGCAGACAGGGCGGAACCAAGCTCACTGATTGAGATGCCGTAGATCTGCGCCAGTCGTTCGCGGCCGGGTTCGTCGAGAGGGGCTTGGCGTACCTCTTCAAGTAGTTGGCGGATCATGGCACCGATACGCATTACCTTCGCCGGTTCTGAGATCGAGTCGCGCGTAGCCGACTCGTTGTCGTTTGGAAGGTTGGCCTCGGCCACCACTTCGGGTTCGACAACAGCAGAGTCGGCGACGGGCTGCGCTGCTTGTTTCTCAGCTGGGAGGTCAGGGTCTGGGAGGTCAGGGATTTGGCTCACGGTGAGAGGTTAACCATTTGCGACAGCAGTTAGCAGCGGCACATACATCTCGTCTGGGGTGAGCGATCCGTGGCGACCGATCAATTCGAAGGACCCACCGTCGGCGGGATCGTCGAACGAGATCGGCTCGAATGGGACCAACGCAACGTCGCCAAGCCGACTTCTGGCAGCATCGGAGACCATTGGACCAAACCATCGGGCCGCCACTATGTCGTCGACATGTTCGACCCAAGCCACATCGCCATATTCGTCACGGGCCCGCCTCAGAAGTTCGGCTTGGTCGTTTGGCCTGCAATGCAGCCATCGAAATCGGCCTTCTCCAGAAAGCGCCGTAGTCAGGCTCGTTACCGATTGCGAGAGGCGGATCGTTCGATCACCGACGTGAACCTGCCCGTGGTCGGCGGTAACTACTAGAGCTGTCCCGCTTGGGAGAGTGTCCAGCAGCATTTCGACCAAATTGTCGCTAAACCTCACCTCGAGGTCGAAGGCATCTCCGAGACCGCTGAGATGTGAAACCTTGTCGATGCCGTCGTAGTAGGCATAGACTAGGTTGGCCCCGGCGCGAATGGCGGCATCGGATTGGGCCACGATGCCAGATACCACCGACCAGGGTCGCCAGCGGCCGTTCCGCAGCTGGGCCTCGGAAAAGCCGGTGGTCTGAAAGCGGTAGTCGGCTACGACATCTGGCGACGTGCCCAGAAACGGTTCGACGGGTTGGAACTCCGACGCCGGCAGCTTTCTGCGGGCATCGCCGCCGTCATCGAGTTGCCAGCGAAGGGTGTTGAGCACGTCGCCCTGGACGCGAACGCGATAGCCGACCACACCGTGTTCGCCTGGCGGCACGCCGGTCGTTATCGACGTGAGCGCAGCCGCAGTTGTGGACGGCGCCACCGATGTGAGCCAGCCTGGTCCCATGGCCGTCATCGTGGGAGCAATGGACGCTCGCTCATCGAGTTGATTGCGACCAAGCCCGTCGAGCACCAGCACCACAACTTGGCGCGCATGCCACACTTCGTCTGGAAGCCACGAGGGCGCCGTCGGTGGTCGGCCGATAAGCGTTGGCAGTATGTCGCTGATGCACTGTTGGCCAAACATCGGCACGACTGGTTTGGGTCGAGAAGCCTGGCCGGGCGTCTTGGGTGAAGCAGGGTAGGAAGCCACGACCGACAGTCAACCATGCCTTCGGGATACGCTGGCGATTCCATGTCAGTTTCGACTAGGGGCGACTACGCCTGCCGCGCACTCTTGACCTTGGCCCTTGGTACTGACTCTGGGCCGACGTCGGTGCGCGATATCGCTGAGCGCACCGACTTGCCTCAGCCATACCTAGAACAGATCATGCTCGCTCTCAAAGGCGCCGACCTA
>JAADHX010000168.1 GCA_013151655.1 Actinomycetota bacterium | reverse complement strand
AACGCCACGTCGGCTCGCTTCGCGAGTGAGCGAATCGACAGATCTGCGTCCTCGCGTGCGTCACGAATCAGCATTCCGATCGATACCATCCTGTAAGCATATACGCAACGCTTCTGTAAGTCCACCAAGTTGGCAAGCGCAAGAACCGAATGCTCAGGGAATCGCAGAGACGCCTCTCGAATTTCCCGACAACGAGAATCCGGCGGAACTGCGGCCCGATTACCGCCCTTTACTATCGATCACGCCAGACCCCATGAGCCGAGCGGTGCAGCACCGGGCGAAGGTCACTCCGCGGCGCAAGCCCGTCTGTTCGTCGGCACCGACGACGTCGACGGACTCCCTGCGTCCGGGTCGGCGACTCCGTCCGCTTCATTGGTCACGCCATCGAGTCCAGAGGCAGTGGGCGGTTTCGGCACCACAGAAAACTCCGTTGACTCGGTCTTCCTGGTGAATCCTTACGTATCTTCGTCGGGATGGAGAGATTCGAACTCTCGGCCTCCTGCTCCCAAAACGGAAAAACGGGGATATCGGGCTGTGACGATCTGTACCGGAATGTGTTGGAACGTAGTGATCTAGCTGGGGTGATACCTGGACGGACCGACATTGCCCGGACAGGCCGACACAGTCCGGTGCTCTCCGAACTGATACATCCGTGATACCTCGCTGCACTCAACGAGGAGCAATGTTCGAATCCGTACGTCCGGGTCCGGCCAAGCGCATCCGAGTCACCAACGGCACTCAGTCGCGTGTGTGCGTCGCAGCATCACTTCAACTTTCGTTGACATGCCCGCACCCAGTCAGCGATCGGATCAACCATTTCCCCACACTCATGAACACCAGAATTGTGAGCCACCTCGGAAAGCGCCGCTTCAATTGCCTCTGTCATCCTGCGCATCGCCGGCAGCAGCCATTCACTACTCACGCGACATTCCGCAGCGAGCTGCTCGAAGTGGGCAATTCCGATCTGGTCCGGCTTGTAGCTCGACCCGATCTTCATCGACAGCCGTCGCTTCTTGATGTGAATATCAGAGTACGGCAACGCCGACGCGATGTCATAGAGAGGCGCAAGCCGAATCACATTGTCTGCGATCAGCAACGAGTAGTTCTTGGCGTGAGCGTCCGGACCCGCAATCAACCAGTTGAAGCCCAACGCGAGCAGGAACCGGTCTACGTCCTCGTTTGGCGAAGTGGACACTTGTCGAAGGCGCCTGACGATATCGACCGGCGTCGGCCCGCCATCGGATTGGTACTTCTCGGTGGGATGATGACCGAGGGCTTGGCACATATCCTCCTGATGAATCCGCACGGCTTGACCTGGTTGACGGTCGTAGCGTTCGATTACGACGACTTGTTGGTCCTCGAACCGCTCAATATGTGTCTGCGCGGCCACCAGTCCCAGGCGGTCGGCAGTCGCTAGGCACAGATGCTCGTTGACCTCGAAATGTTCGTGTCCGGCAATTGCGGGCTTGAGGATGTGAGTAGATGGCGTACCTCCGTCTGGCTCGGCCCACCCGACTCCTTCAACCCACGCCAGGGCGATCTTTGGTTGGGCACCGGCAAGGGACCACCTTCCTTCCTCGTTCGTTGGATGCCACCGCGACGAGTCAGCCCCAAGGTCTCTGAGGCGCTGAGCTACCTCAGCCTCACTCAGTGGTGTGTGGGCCGATCCAGACCGTGGGTCGAGCGTTTCGGGGTCGTAGGCGAATCGAAACGCCCCTGCAGCATCCGCGCCAACATGGTCGAGCAACCCGGAGATGTTTCGCTCTGAGACTTAAGCCTCGCGAGCCCAACGGGAGATGACGTTTGGGTTGTCTGGTAGAAGACCCCAGAGATACGGCGTGATCGCCGTATGGGTGTAGTGCCTACGAGCGGTGGGCATAGACGTCGAGATCGGTACCCCTGCGTAGCCGGCCCCGTAGTCGAAGGCGAGCGAGTCGACAGACGCTGCCGACACCACTCCAATGACGTGCCCGTCGTTGTCGACAACGTAGAGATCTCGAATCGCCATCCTACTTCCCGTCGCCGATCTCTGGTTGGGCCGCCCGCAAGGCAACAAGTAAAGCCTCACGCGTCTCGTCGCTCACGGTCACCTTCGGATCAATCAGTTCGGCGACTCGCTCCCGGAGCTCCGCCAGAGACGGCGAGTGAGCAATCTCGTTTCTGAGGCGAGTCAAGTCATTGAACTGCGCCCTAGAAATCCTGTCCAACACGGCTCGATCGGCGTCGCTCTGGTGCCCTTCCGCAGCACTGATCTCGATGGTCAACCCGAGAACGTGGAGGGTGCGCAGCAGGCGTTCGAAATCGACAGTCAAGCGCCGACCCTTCTCGATGGAGATGACCCAGTCCCTCGAGACACCTGCGCGACCTGCGACCTGAGCCTGCGTGAGACCCAGATCGGTTCGCCGCTGCTGAATCAGACCACCGACCTCAGTGATGTTTCGCATCTTCATGATGTCAGGTTAACACGACATTCCCTAAATGTCATGTCTGCACGACTTTGGAAGGATGTCGTGTAGACGCCGCTTCTGAACCAGGTCGCACCTACGGACACAGACAGTTGCAGCATCCGCTAAGACCCCGGCGAGACGCTCATCAACGAGGTGTGCGTCGATCAATCGATGCACGACAGCCGCCGTGACGAAGTCGAGATCTTTCTCACGGCCTGCGATCAACCCCGGGCTCGTCGTCCGCGGCCCTCGAACAAGTGAAACCAACCCATTCCCGCCATCTCGGTCCGGCGCAGCCCTCGGAGAGACGAACCACGTGAGGAGGAGGAACCAGCCGTGCATCCGAACCCAACCAACCCACAAGCCCCGACCGTCACCGAGCTCATAGATCTGCTGCGCGTCGGCCGCTCAGAACTGTTGCGCGGCGCGCTGCATCGCCACCTCGTGCGACTCGCTGCAGACAACGATGTCCAAGCCTGGAAGAACCGACCGCTAGACGATTCTGAGACGGCCCTCGCCGCCATAGCTGACTGGGGACCGGCCGAGGATTGGTCGGACTGGGACGATGCAGCGCGGTGACATCTGGTTCGCATCCACACCCGGTGGCGATCGACCAGTGCTCGTCCTCACCCGCGATCCAGTCGCTAACCGAATAGGTGCCGTCGTCGTTGCAGCGCTGACACGCACGACACGCGGCCTCGTATCCGAACTGGAATTGACCGTTGACGATGACGGCGTTCCAAGCGACTGCGTCGTGAACTTCGACAACATCCACACCATCCAGCGCGATTCATTGCGGCGCCCCGTTGCAACGCTGTCACCCAGGCGAATGGCCGAGGCGTGTCAGCGACTTCGCGATGCCGCCGGCTGCTAAAGACCGACCCCGACCCGCTAAACCGAGCCGAAGTCTGATACATCGCTGATACTTCGACACTTCGGTCGGACCGAGGCCGACTGGCCGCTCAGAGTTAATCCGAGATGTTGCACGAGTTGGCGGATAGGCGCCGCGCAGACACAAGCGATCGATAGTCCGTCCGCTGAGGCGCGGGCGGTTGGGTCCGTATCGGGGGCTAGTCAACGCAGGTAGTGATGTCTCCATCGGTGCTGCACGTCGCGGTCGCAGCCGGATCGGCCGCCTCGAGACTCGCAGCTAGGGGGAGCGAGAGTGGAGGCGTCACGACGTCAGGGCCTTGAAACATCGCCATTACAAAGATGCTGCAGTCGGCCAAAAATCCAGCTTCATCTGTGGTTTCGACGACTAGTTTGGAGGAAGTCAAATCTCCGTCCACGCTTGTAACAATTTGAGTAATGATTGCCGCATTACAACCCCGAGTCCGGGTTGTGGCCGTGGCGTTGAAAAACGCGTTCGCGAGTCCGAGGCCAGTGAAGTCCCAAGTCACGTCGTAGACCCCAACTCCAGTCTTGGCTGAGGTGAAGTTCCCGGTGCCCTTCTTGTCTCCGGTTATGTCCACTTGGGCCGTCCAGGCCCTCTGGCTGAGCAATGCGCTGTTCACATCGGCGGTGTCAGCCTTGGTAGCGAGTGCCGCAGCGAGTTCCTTGAGTGACGTGTCGGTGTAGTAGCCGACGACGTCACCAATCACGTTCACGGTGCCGTTGGCAACAGCCAATTTGACTGCACCAGTCGCCGACAACTTGACGTCCACCTTGTTTGCTGTCGCCGAGTCGCCCGCTTTCCAGTTCAGATTCGATACGACCGGCTCACTGGCCGCGTCAGCCGGGTATAGGCGCAGATTGGATTGCGCGGTGCCTTGGACGACAGTCACGTTCATCGATACGGCAACAACTCCGGCGGTCGGGATTGTGCAGTTACCGATGGTGCCGGTCACTTGTTGCGTTGCTGGAGTACCTGCAGCCAGCGGAGTTTTCTTGCCTACTGCAGGCTCCTCACCTGGCCGATAGTCGAACAGGCGACACGGCTCTACCGCGACCCATGTCGCGTCCGAATCCCCCGGCGCCGCGTCGGCTCGCCACTCTTGCATCACTAGCAACGTCGCAAACACCGATATCACTACAGCTGTTACAAACCATGCCGCCGTACGCACACGAATCGTTCCGTCCATCACTAACACCCCTAATCAGGATTGAGCCACCGACCCCACGCCGACAGCACTCGCACCCTACGTCATTCGCCGAGAGTCAAGTCCCGCGACCGCTTCAGCTGGCTTGACGCTCCCGCCAATCGACGTCGCATCGGTGAGTATCGAGACCTCTGCGCCCGTCTAAGCCACAGTAAGGGGGCAATGTGGCACCGGGAAGTCCATAGACCCCCAACGGGCCTCCGAAAGCAACTTTGCGCATCGCCCAGAGTCCGCATGATCCCTGGTAGATGTGGTCGGGATGGAGAGATGCGAACTCTCGGCCTCCTGCTCCCAAAACGGAAAATCGAGGGTATCGGTCCGTGTCGATCTGTACCAGAAACTGTCGAAACGTAGTG
>JAADHX010000029.1 GCA_013151655.1 Actinomycetota bacterium | reverse complement strand
TCGACCGGTGGTGGGGTTCCGATCGATACGGAACGGCGGTCGCCGTTTCCCAAGCTGGCTTCCCGTCCGGCGCCAGCACTGTGTACATCGCAACGGGCCAGAATTTCCCGGATGCTTTGGCGGCAGCGCCGCTGGCGGTGAATGAACCCGGCCCTGTTCTTCTCGTGCGGCGAGATTCGATTCCGTCGCAAACGATCGTTGAGATTCAACGCCTGAATCCAGACCGAGTCGTTGTGCTCGGTGGGACGGCGGCAGTCTCAGCGTCGGTGGCTGATGAACTCACCACCTACGGTCAGGTCGAACGGATCGCGGGAGCGGACCGCTACGCGACTGCGGCCGAAATCGCCCGCGTGGCGTTCGGGAGCTCTGCAGAAACAGTGTTCGTCGCAGTCGGGACGTCGTTTCCGGACGCTGTGGCCGCTGCTCCTGTCGCTGCAGGAGATTCAGCACCTATCTTGCTCGTGCAACACAACTCCATTCCTGCCGCTACGCGAGCCGTCTTGAGAGACATGCGCCCCAAGAAGATCGTCGTGGTTGGCGGTGGGACCTCGGTCTCGAGTTCCGTCGTGAGTGCACTTGGCCAGTTCGCTTCCGATACCGTGGTATCGATTGCGGGGTCCGATCGATATGAGACGAGCGCCCTACTTGCCGCGTATGCTCACCCCGGTGGTGCTGCCAGTGTGTTTGTAGCCACCGGCACCGCGTTCCCAGACGCGCTCACTGCCGGAGCGGTCGCCGGCGCCAAGCATGCGCCGATCGTGCTCGTCCGTCAGAACTCGCTTCCTGGTTCAGTCTCGGCTGAGCTGCTGGACCTGGATCCTCGGTATGTCACTGTTCTCGGGGGAACCGCAGCGGTGAGTAACACCGTATCCCAATCTCTCATGGATCTTCTCGGCGACTAGATGCCGGCTTGCCGTGATGTGCCCGCATACCGAGCGGGTAGGGGCTGTAGGCTCAGGATCGTGCACATGCATCGTGATATCAAGGGCGTGGGCGGTGGGTGAGTCCTGGATCCATCGGACCCGGAGTGCCATCGACTACTTGCGCTGGCGCCTAAAGGGGAGACCCACGGCGCCTGCAGCCGGGCTACCAACCGTCGAGGAGTGGCTATCGGCATATGGACATCTCTCTCCGCGCAGTCAACCAGATGCTGGGGAACTCTCATGCGTTCTGCTGTGCTACGAGTTCTCTGCCGACGACGTCAAGCACACGATCGAGAGGCAGCTTGGTCAGACCGACGATGGGTGGCGCATGATCCTGATCGTTCCATCCGCCGATGCTGACGCGGCGTTCGACGTGATACGTAGTGTTGGCGTTGATGACCCGAGGTTCTCAGTGCGGACATGGGACGAGGGCGTGGCTCTCGAGGCGACGCAGGTGGTGGACTTGGTTGTGGGCTCCCTGACTGGATCCCATGTCATGTTGTTGGAAAGCGGTGCGGCGCTTACTCCCGAAGCTATCGGCTGGTTCCGCCTTGGTCGCGACAGCGCGGACCTCGTCTACTCCGATGAGTTCGTCGTCAGCGGCGATTCACCCACTCCAGTCTTCAAACCGGCGTGGTCACCGACGCTCGCTGTGCTGCGGAACTATGTGGGATCGGCGGTTGTCGTGAGAAATGTTGTGTTCCATCGCGTGGGGGGATTCGGCCGAGGTCTCCACGATCTCACACTTCGCATGGCGGCATCGAACATCACTGTGTGCCACCTCCCGAACCTCCTTGTCGAGCGCTTCGGAGATGACCTCCCCGTATGTGACACGGTCGCTTCCTCTCGTGTTATGCGGAGCAGGATGTGCGACGCCGAAGTCGTGTGCGAGTCTGATGGGAGATCTGTAGTGCAGTGGCATGGACGTGCAGCGGTTTCCGTCAAGGTCGTGGTCCCGACACGGGATCGGGTCGAGCTACTGCGGGACGCGGTCGAGAGCGTACTTCGGGCTCGAGACGTACCCAATCTCAGTCTTGTGATCGTCGACAACGGATCGCTGGAGAGCGAGACGTTGAGATACATGGCGGAGTTACTTGCGCGTGACCCCCGTGTTTCGGTAATACGCGACGATGGGTCATTCAATTTCTCGCGAATCTGCAACAGGGGAGCTGCTTACGGCGACGATTCCGATGTCACTGTCTTTCTCAACAACGACGTCTCCACGAAGGATCGCCAGTGGCTCCGGCAACTCGTTGGGTGGTTCGATGCAGGACATGTCGGCGGCGTGGGGGCCAGGTTGGAGTTTCCCGACGGGAGAGTGCAGCACATGGGGGTGGTCGTCGAACGCTACCGTTACTCCGGCAACGATATCTCGGATGGCCGCTTGCCGATCGCGGTACATGCAGGACACGGGCTGACATCGGACAAGATCGCTGGAACGATCTTCGATTCCCAGCGAGAGGTCAGCGCGGTCACTGCCGCGTGTCTTGCCGTCGACACGAACACATTCCATGCAGTCGGCGGCTTCGACGAAGCACTCGCTGTCGACTTCCAGGACGTCGACTTGTGTCTTCGGATGGTCACCCATCACGATGCGTCCTTGATTTACGACTGCACCGTGCGGCTCGAACATCGGGAGTCGGCAAGTCGTGGTTCCGTTGGAGCTTCTACTTCCGGGACGCTCGCAGTGATGTCCGAGAGGTGGGCGAAGGTACTTGAGGACAGTGATCCCTGTTTCAGCCCGCACGTCGCGTTCGATCTGACAACTCGACCGGTGCGCTACGTTGACCAGGCAGAGCTTGCGCGCCGCATTTCACCTCGACTTTCCGCTGGGGCGAATCTGACTCGATAGGATCGGAGGTACGCTTGTAACCTCACCTGACGACGCCCTCACGATGATGGTGTGTCTGAGGCCTCTCTTCCCTTCATCCTCAACGATTGGGACGGACGGGGTTCCTCCAAGCTGAAGAGAGATCCCCATCAATGGACCGAGGCAGACGGGATGGCCGGTCGGGACCCACCTCGAGTTCCCGCGATGGGGCTATCCAGATGGCAACCAGTTCGGTCCGGACCGCTGACGGTACGGCTGGCCACGGGACACACGCGATATCCTTGGTGCCTCCATGAGAATCAAGGTTGTCGTTTCCTCAAGCCTTCCCAGTCACGTCGCGAAGCTCACCGCGGTGGCTGTTGACGCGCTCGAGTCAGACGGATTCGTCGTCGAGTGCGTTGAGGTGCCGCGGTTGGGCCTTCCCGATGTGACCTCGGCGGAACACGAGGACACTTTCAAGCGGTTCGTTCTGACGCCAGGGGCTCTGATCGAATCGTGGCGTATTGCCCGGCACCTCACAGCGCTCACACAGCCAGGAGACATTGTTCTCATACCAGACCACCGCGGCTGGGGTGGCATCTTCGCTCTTGAACAAGCGCTGAGCGATCTCGACGAGTGTCGCGAGGTCTGGACCCTCTCTGGCGCGTCGGTCACGCTCGCGTCACTGGACATGTACAAGGTGACCGTGGGCGAAGATGACGAGGCGCAGTCAGCGATCGATTGGGAGTTGGTGCAGTACCGGTTCTCGTCGCGTGTGATAGCCATGTCCGAAGCAGCACGCGTCGGGCTTTCATCGCTCGGAATCGAGACAGTCGTCCTTGACCCGAATCCGGTGAGTGTCGAAGCAGCACGTCGACCGAAGCCAGGGATAATCGCCCTACCTGAGGCCGTTGCGCGTTGCTCGCATACACCTGAGATCATGCGTGCGATCGTTGAGTATCTCGTTGAGTACAGCGCGGCGGAAGTTGTGGTATCGACCGACGATGCCGACGATGTCGTTTGGAAGAGATCGACTTGGGAGTCCATTCCCGGTCTCGACGCGTTCGGCGAGCGAATATGGAGAGACCCCGACCCCTGTGATGGTGCCAGTGTCATAGTTCTCGGGAATCCGTTTAGCGTGCCACCAGAGGATGTCATCAGCGCATACAGGCAGGGAGCCTCGGTGCTTGCGCCTGCCGGCAGCCTCGCGATCGCACTTCTGCCCTCAGCGCGTCCATGGGAAACCATTGATGATCTCGTACAGTCGTTGACTGATCCAGATCACGGACGTGTCCATGACATACCCGCGTCTCGCGTTCGGCTGTTGCACGAGTTCGACGAGAGGTGGACAGAGCCGACGCGCGCTCGCCGTGTATCGGTGGGTATCCCCGTTCATGGCGACGTCTCGTACCTCGAGTCGTGCATCGAGTCGGTCGTTACCCAGACGGCACGCCCGCATGAGATCGTGCTGTATGACGACGGCTCGAACTCCGTCGTGGTGTCGACGAAGATCGATACCCTCGTGAAGCGTCACGCTGGCCTTGCTCGTGCCATCACCGCACCTAACCGAGGCGTGTGCGCAGCCCGCAACGCCATTATCGAGAGCTTCACAGGAGATGCGTTCGTCTTGCTCGACAGCGATGATACTCTCGATTCCAGGTTCATCGAGTCCTGTGTCACAGCGATGCGCGCTAGGCCAGCCGTCGGCGCTGTAGCGACCTGGACAGAGTTCTTCGGTGGCTACGAGGGGATCGAAGCGAAGCCTCCTTTCGATGCGAGGGTCGGCCTGCGTGAGAACCCGATCGTCTCCACAGCGGTGCTTGTCGACATGTCCGTGTGGACGCGTGATATCGCGTTCGCTGAAGATATGGCGTTCCTCTACTGCGAAGATTGGCATGTGTGGTCTCAGCTCGTCGCTGCGGGGGTGGAGTTCGGACTCGTTCCGCGTCCGCTGGTTCGCCATCGGGTCCATCCAGCGTCCGGTGCAAAGCGAAGGACGGACGTTGCCCTTGCGATCGGAACAGCTCGTGCGACGGAGCCCTTGAGAGGCGAGTGGGTTCGATGAGTCGCTCCCTGCGTGTTGCTGCCAAGCTCCCGCGCTCGGTGAGGCGAGTCATCAAGCGCCTCCCCGGTGTCGAGCGTCTCCGGGCATCGGTTGCCGGAACACCGA